>NZ_JBBEGC010000043.1:15456-59211 GCF_037401995.1 Saccharothrix sp. CCNWYY140 | reverse complement strand
GGCTTCGCCCAGGCCGGACGGGGAAAGAAACCGAGGCCCTTCCCGTGGTCGCTGCCGCTTGGCTTGCGCCTTCGGCGTTACCGCCCTTCGGGCGAAAAGCGGTGCGGGCGGTGATGAGGGGGTGCAGCGGGCTTGCGGCTGGCGGGGAGGGCGGGGGGAATCTGGTTGCTCGGAGGGCGGGGGGCGGTCAGAGTGGGGTGTATGCGGACCATCGGGATGATCGGCGGTATGAGTTGGGAGTCGTCGGCGGAGTATTACCGGCTGCTCAATGAGGAGACTCGGCGGCGGCTTGGTGGGCATCACTGTGCGCCTAGTCTTCTGCTGACCGTCGACTTCGCTGAGATCGAGCAGTTGCAGCGGACCGGGCAGTGGGAGCGGGCTGGGGTGTTGCTTGCTGAGGCTGCTCGGACGTTGGAGGGGGCGGGGGCCGAGCTGGTGGTGTTGTGTACCAACACCATGCATAAGGTTGCATCTGCCGTGGCGGGGGCGGTGCGGGTGCCGTTTCTGCATATTGTGGATGCGACTGCCGAGCGGCTCACCAGTCGCAAGATCGGGCTGTTGGGCACTCGGTTCACGATGGAGCAGGACTTTTACCGGGACCGGATGGCCGAGCACGGCATTGACGTGATCGTGCCCGATGAACCCGACCGGACCCTTGTGCACGACGTGATCTACCAGGAACTGACCCGCAACCGCATCGAGCCCGCGTCCCGGGAGCGCTACCGCGAGGTGATGGCCCGGCTGGTGGCGCGTGGGGCGGAGGCGGTGGTGCTGGGGTGTACGGAGATCACGTTGCTGGTCGACCAATCGGACTGCACGGTGCCGTTGGTGGACTCGACTCGCAGCCATGTCGAAGCGGCTGTGGATATGGCGCTGGCATAGGGGCGGTGGACGACGAGAGTGGGGGCGGGCGGGCGTTTCGCTCGGCCTTTGTGCGATCGGTGCGGCACAGTGGAGGCATGGACCTCACGCCACGCGGACTGTTCGACCTGGCCCGTTCGACCGTGGAGACGGCCGTCTCCGTGCCGGGCCGTGTGCTTGGCCTGTTGGAGGCGGCGGAGCAGGTGGTGCGGCGGGCCGATGACCTGGTCACACGTACCGAGCGCGTGCTGGACGACACCGAAGCCCTCGTGGACCGGGCCGGTGCGGCGGTTGGTGGGACGGAGGCCCTCATGGCTCGGGCCGAAGCAGTGACCAAGGCTGCCGAGCACATCACGGCGGACGCGGGCCTCACCGCTCGGACGTCCCGTGAGCTGGTGGAGAACTACGCGCCGCTGGCCCAGCGTGCCCACCCGTTGGCCGCCAGGTTCGTCGACGAGTTGTCGCCGCACGAGGTGGACGCGGCGATCGAGTTGGTCGACCAGTTGCCGGTTCTGACCAAGCACCTGTTGGAGGACGTTCTGCCGATACTGTCCACTCTGGACCGGGTTGGGCCGGACATCCACCAGCTTTTGGAAGTCACGAACGATGTTCGCCAGGCGATCTTGGGGATTCCGGGCTTCGCGTTTCTCCGCCGGCGGGGCGAGGACAAGGAAGACCGGCCCGAGATCGCACAAGTCGACTGAAACGGGCGCTGCGCGTGCAAGAGCGCGCGCAGCGCCCGTGGAGCTACTTCAGGCCGTAGGCGCGGATGATGGTTTGCTCGAAAGCGTTGCCGTCACCGTCGTGTGCTTTGGCCTTGAGCGACACGAACTTCGCCCCAGCGGGGTGGTGGACGAGTGCCAACCACCGCTTGCCGATGCGGGTCAGTGGCGCGGGGCGCCAGGTCTTGCCGTCGTCGTAGGAGACCTGGACCTCGGTGGTCTGCACGCCGTCCGTCGAGGCGCCGCCGTTGCGCTGGGCGTACACCGGGATCGCCAACGGAGCGCCGGCGCGGGCTCGGTTGTGGTCGTCGAGCAGAGGGGCGAAGCGGACCACGAACAAGGGCAGCGGGGTCGGGTCGCCGGGGACGTGGGCCGAGCCGAACGTCCACTTCGCGCTGATGTCGGTGGACAGCTCGGCCACCTCCGACCTGCTGGCCTGCACGGTGAGCTCGTACTTCCCCGGCTCGGCGGGCACGTTGGCCGTGCCGGCTCCATCGGAGGCGATGCCGCCGATCCGCACGCCGTCCTTGAACAGCTCCGTGTACGCCTTGGTCGTCGTGGAGTAGCCGTACCGCGCATCGCCCTGGTCGGTGTACATGGGGATGTCGAAGTTCATCACGTCACCCTTGCGACCGGCCCACCGGTCGGGAAGGTCGGTAGCAGGCAGGGCTGGGCCGAAGACAGCCGCGTTCCACCGCTCGGTCCGTGTCGTGCCGGCCTCGAACGTCCGTCCCCGTGCGGTGAGGAGGGTCGTCTCGCGGTAGCCCTCCTCCATCCGCATCTGCGAGAACGACGTCGACCACGTGGCGTCGGGCGAGTAGTACTCGGTCACCCGCAACGGCATCGGGCCGCCCGCCAGGTAGTCCCGGTAGCCCATCTTGCCGGGGGCCTGCGCCGCGTTCACGGTGTCCACGCGGGCCAGGTCGCGGTCGGCGAACGCGCGGTGCAGGTCCTGCGGCACGCCGCCGTCGTGGGTCCAGAACAGGTTGTACTGGTAGGGGCTGCCGACGAACCCGCCCGCGCCGTCCGGCTCGGCCATCCGCGCCATGACGGCGTACCGGGCCGACCCGGGCGACGACGTGGTCGACGGCACCCACAGCCTGCGGTCGAAGTCCTCGCTGAAGTCGCCGATGTTCGTCCCGCCCCAGGCCGCGCGGACCTGGAGGAGCATCTCGGTGTAGCCGACCCGGGCGTTCGGCCGCTCGACGGCGGCGGAGTTGCGCTTGCCCTGGCGGGCGTCGAGGGGCAGGTGCAGGTCCCGGTCCACGACGAACGCGGGCTCGCCGAAGGTGGTGTTCCACCACTGGCCGTCGATCTGGGTGGGCAGGCTCGCGGAGAAGAAGTACCGGCCCTTGGGCACGCGGCGGACGGTCTCGACGGCGTCGTAGCCGCTGTACCTGATCGGCTGCTCCAGGTCCGCGAAGCGGTTGTAGAAGTACGCCGCCGGCTGTCCACTGTGGTCGATCGCGGTGAGCTTGACGTCGTAGCTCTCCACCTCCTTGGTGAATACCAGCGGCGTGCGCAGTTCGACACCGTCGCCGGCGGCGAGCACGGTGCCGCTGTAATCGCCGTCCGGCGCGTCCAGGGAGGTGGTGGTCGTGATGGTGACCTCGGCCCGGCCACCCGCCGGGACCGTCACCTCGGCCGGTGACGCGGTGACCACGCCCGCGGGGGCCGGCGTGCCGCCCGGTCCGCGGACGTCCGCGCTGACGCGCAGGGTCGCCGGGGTGGCGCCGTCGTTGGTGTAGGTGACGGTCCGGGTGAGGGGCGCGTCGTCGTGGTGCGGCCAGCGGGCGGTGCCGATGTCGAGGCTGCTCGGGGACGCCGTGGTGGACTGGCGGGAGGCACGGGCGACGTCGAGCCGGCCGCTGCCCTGGTGGTGCGCGCTCACGCCGGGCGCGGGCTCGGCGCTGCCGGTCAGGGCCGCCTTGAGCCGGTCGGCCGTCCAGTCGGGGTGCTGCCCGGCCAGGACCGCCGCCGCGCCCGCCACGTGCGGTGCGGCCATCGACGTGCCGGACAGGGCGACGTGACCGTCGCCCGCCGGGGTGCCGATGGTGCCGTTGCGCGCCTTGGCCGCGACGATGTCCACGCCGGGCGCGGTGAGGTCGGGCTTGAGCGCGCCGCCGCCGAGGCGCGGGCCGCGCGAGGAGAACTCGGCGAGCGCGTCGTCCCGGTCCACCGCGCCCACGGTCAGCGCCGCGTCCGCCGCCCCGGGGCTGCCGATGGTGCCCGCCCCCGGACCGGAGTTGCCCGCCGACACGACGAACAGCGTGCCGGTCTCGGCGGTGAGGCGGTTGACCGCCTGGGAGAGCGGGTCGGTGCCGTCGCTGGGCCGGGAGGACCCGAGGCTCATGTTCACCACGTCCGCGCCCGCCGCGACGGCCCACTCCATGCCCGCGATGGCCTCGGACTCCTTGCCCCAGCCGGTGTCGTCGAGCACCTTGCCGTTGAGCAGCTTCGCGTCCGGGGCGACGCCCTGGTAGCGGCCGGCCCCGGTGATGGTCGCGGCGACGTGCGTGCCGTGCCCGACGTGGTCGTCGGTGTTGTCGCTCGCGACGAAGACCGCCGAGTCCACGACGGCGTCGGCGAGGTCGGGGTGGGTGACGTCGATGCCGGTGTCCAGCACGGCGACCTTCGTGCCCGCCCCGGTGTGCCCGGCCCGCCACGCCTCGGGCGCCCCGATCTGCGGCACGCTGCGGTCGAGGCTCGCCCGCACCGGCGCGTCCAGCCACACCTTGCCCGTGCTCGCGGACGACCAGAACGGCAGCTTCTTGTCGGCTTCGACCGCCACGCCCCGCACGCTGGCCAGCGCCTGACCGCCGGCGATCCGCGCGGTGTCACCGGTGACGATCAGCGGCGTCTTGTCGGTCCGGGCGTCGTCGTAGCCGTCGCGGATCAGCGCGCCCACGTCGAACAGCCGGGGGTCGAGCCGGTCGGCGGCGAGGTCGGCGACGACGTCGTCCGGGACCACGTGGGTGCTGCCGTCGTGGTCGGTGCTCACCGCGAACCCGACCCCCTGCCGACCGGCCCCCGGCACCACGGACACCCGCCCGTCGCGCACGACGACCCGGTCGCCGGTCACCAACGTGACCTCCCCGTCGGCCCCGCGCGCTAACCCGGCACCCAGCGGCGACAGCCCGCCCTCCGGCGCACCCGTCGCTCCCGGTGCGGAGACGACCGCTCCCACGACTCCGCCGACGGCCAGCGCGACCGCCCACAACCGCCTTGATCTGCGGCTCATGCACACTCCCCAGCAGGTGACGCCCAACAGGTCGCCACTACAAGGTCACGAACCGCCGTTTTGTTGCTTTCCGCAGGTCAGAGCACCCGCCGCAGCACGCCCAGCGGCGCGTGCCGGATCACCGGGGCCAGCACCCGCCACGGCCACGCGGGCACCAGGGCGTACGGCACCTCCCGTTCGATCGCCCGCACCATCGCCCGCACACCGACCACCGCGTCCACCATGAACGGCGCCCGCAGCCGCGCGTTCATCTCCGTCCGGATGTACCCCGGCAGGATGGCGCTGACCCGGATCGCCGTGCCGAGCGTGTCCGCGCGGATCCCTTCGGCCAGCGCCGACACCCCGGCCTTCGTGGCCGAATAGGTCGTGGCGGACCGGGGCAGCCCGCGCAACGCGCTCACCGACGAGATGAAGACCAGGTGACCGTGGCCCTGCCGGTAGAAGATCTCCATCGCCGCCTCGGCCTGCGCCAGCGCCGCCACGAAGTTGGTCTCCGCCGTGCGCCGGTTGGCCGCGAAGCCGCCGGTCCCGATCGGCCGCCCGTGGCCGATGCCCGCGTTGACCACCACCCGGTCCAGCGTGCCGAACTCCGCGGCGAACTCACCGAACACCCGGAACACGGCGTCGTGGTCGGTCACGTCCAGCGGCCGGACGGACGCCGTCCCGGGCAGGTCCGACCGCAGCCGTTCCAGCTCCTCGACCCGCCGGGCGCACAGCGCGAGCGTCCGGCCCATCGCCGAGAACTGGCGGGCCATCTCCGCACCGAGTCCGGCGCTGGCACCGGTGATCAGGATCGTGTTGCGCACAACGCAAGCGTACCAACGGGTTTCTTGTGCGCAGCCAACGAAAAGGCGGCCGTCAATCAACCAAAAGACCGGAGAAACGACCGCCGTCCACTCAGTACAGTCGACCAGTGGGCAGACACCGGATGTGCTGGCGCGGCAACGGAATTCCCACGCAGGTGCGGGTCCTCACCGGCCGCTCGCTGCGCGCCGCGTTCGCCGACCCGAGGCTGGTCTTCTTCGGCCTGCTGCAACCGGTCGTGATGCTCCTGCTGTTCAGCCAGGTCTTCGACGCGGTCGGCGCGCTGCCCGCGCTCCGCGCCTACGACGGGTACGTGAACTACCTGCTGCCCGCGACCTTGGTCAACATCGCGCTCACCACCGCGGTCGGCACGGGCGTCGGCGTGCTGACCGAGATCTACTCCGGTTTCGCGGCACGCCTGCGTGCCCTGCCCGTGCACCCGTTGTCCCCCTTGGTAGCCCGCACGGTCGCCGACGCCGTCCGGCTGACCGCGCAACTGCTGGTGGCGACGCTCGCGGCCGTGCCGCTGCTCGGGTTCCGCCCGCACGGCGTCGGAGGTCTGGTGGCCGCCCTGGCGGTGACGGTGGCGCTGGGGTGGGCGGCGTCCTGGCTGTTCCTGGCGCTGGCGACCTGGCGGGGCAGGCCGGAGACGCTCCAGGCGGTGTCGTTCGTGGTGATGTTCCCGCTGATGTTCGGCTCCAGCGCGTACGTGCCCGTGGAGGCCATGCCCGGGTGGCTGCGGGCGTTCTCCGAGGTCAACCCGGTGACGTATGCGGTGGACGCGGCCCGTGCGCTGGCGTTGGGCCACCCGGCCGCCGGTCCCACGGCCGCCGCCCTGGGCACGGACGCACTCCTGGCGACTCTCGGTGGCCTGATGGCGGCCCGGAACGTCCGGCGCTCACGCGGACAGCAGTGACTCCAGGTGGTCGGCCGCCTCACGAGCGCCGCCGGCACGCTGGAACGACTCCCGCACCCGCTCGGCGCCGGCCCAGTAGGAAGGCTCGCGCAGCACGGTGTCCACGGCCTCCCCGATGTGCGCGGCCGTGGCGCGGTTGAACCGCAGCCGGATGCCCGCGCCGGCCGCCACCACCTGGTCGGCGACGATCGGCTGGTCGTCCCGGATCGGCGCGACCACCAGCGGCACGCCCTGCGCCAGCGACTCGCACACCGTGTTGTGCCCGGCGTGGCACACCACGAGACTGGCCCGCTCCAGCAACGCCAACTGCGGAACTTCCTCGCGCACCAACACGTTCGGCGGCACGTCCCCGCGCAACTCGCCACCGCGGTCCACCACGACGGCCTGCAACCACGGCCGCGCGCGCATGGCCTCGACGCACCCGCGCAGGAACCGCGACCCCGTGCTGACCGTGCCGAGGCTGACGAACACCAAGGGGCACAACGGGTCCAGCCAGTCCCACGGGAAGTGCACCAGCCCCGACCGTCCGCCGCGCACCGGGCCGACGAGGTGCACCGGCTCCCCCACGTCCCCGGCCAACAACCCGCTGGTGAACCCGATGACCAGGTGCGGCGAGAACCGCGGGTCGGTCACGCCGGGCACGCCGATCGCCGTGCGCACCCGCGCCACCTGCTCGGAAAGCCACCCTCGCACCGCGGGCAACCCGGCCAGCGGGTCGGTGAACTCGGCGGACGTCGTCGCCGCCGTCGCCCACGGCAACCCCTCCCGCTCGGCCACGAACGCGCCTGCAAACGCTTGCTGGTCCACCACCAGCACGTCCGGGTGCGCCGTCCCCACCGCCCGCGCGACCCCCGGCGCCATCGTGACCGCCAGCGGCACCAGCACCTGCTCCCAGAGGAACCGCATCGCGGCGAACCCGCGCAGCGACTCGGGTCGGGGCGGCAGCGGCGCCGGGTCGCACGGGTGGATCGCCGCGTCGGCCGGCAGCAGCCGCGCCAGCAGCCGCTCGTCACCGGTCCACGCCACCGGGTGGCCGCGGCGGCGCAACTCGTCCGCCACGCCGATCACCGGGTTGACGTGCCCGACGAACGGCGGCACGACGAACAGGAACCCGCTCACGCCGCCCTACGCTCCCCGTCGTGCTCGGCGACCCAGTCCAGCACCAGCTCGCGGACCGTGCGGTGCCGTTCCACCAGCACCGAGTGGTTCTGGCCCTCGATCACGACCGTGCGGCAGTTCGGCAGCGCGTCCTGCACGGCGGTCAGGTCGTCCTGCTGGAACCCTTCACTGCCCACAATGGACAGAACAGGGCACCGGATTCCTTGGAGGTCGAGCGCTGTCAGCAACGGCCCGGCCGGCACCTCCTCGACGATCGAGGTGGACCGGATGATGCCGTGCGCGGCGCGGGCCAGCTTGGCGTGGTGGTTGCCGAAGGTCTCGGCCAGCCACCGGAGGTTCTCCTCCTTGCCCATCTCGTCCACCACGTTGGTCAGCGTGCGGCCCATCTTGTCCGCCCACGGCTCGGTCGCGGGCTCCGCCTCGATGGACACGATGCTGCGCACCCGGTGCGGGTGGGCGGCGGCGAAGCTGAACGCGATGGTGCCGCCGAAGCTGTTGCCCACCAGGTGCACCGGTTGGTCCACGCCCAGGCCGTCGAGCAGCGCGGCCAGGTCGGACACGAAGTCCTTGAGCGTGTACCCGGTGGCGGGGCGCTCGGTGCGGCCGTGGGCGCGCAGGTCGTAGGTGAGCACGTCGATGCCCGCCTCGGCCAGCGGCGCGGCCAACGTCAGGTAGAAGCTGGCCAGGCTGTCGTACCCGAGGCCGTGCACGCACACCGCCAGCGGCGGCGCGCCGACCGGGTTCTTCGCGGGCATCCGCTGGTAGTGCGTGCGCAGCCCGTTGACGTCGAGGAGGGCCACCTAGGCCACCCGCGCGATCACGAAGTCGGCCAGGTCGCCCACGGTCAGCGCGATGACCCGGTCGATGTCCAGCTCCGCCAGGTGGGCGGCCAGGTTGACGTGCTCGCCGTAGTGCTCGACCAGCAGCGAGCCCAGCGTCACCAGGTCGATGCTCTCCAGGCCGAGGTCGTCGTGGAAGCTCGTCTCGCGGGTGATCTCCACGTCGTCGAGCCCGTACTGGTCGAGCACCCGGACCAGCATCGAGCGCAGCTCGTCCAGGACGGTGGTCGTGGTCATGCGATGTCCTTCCCCTGCTGTTGAACGACCTCGATCTCCGGCTCGCCGACGACCCGGGCGCACGCGCTCCACGCGACCGCGGCGGCGGCCGAGCGCAGGACGGTGACCTCCAGCGGTGGCAGCACGAGCCCGTGCAGGCCGTGGGCGGTGAACCGGTCGCCGTCCTGGCGGACGCGGACCTCGGCGGGGAACAGCGGCGGTGCGCCGTCCCGCCACAGCGCGCCCCGCACGGCGTCCTTGACCGCGATGCGGGTGGCCAGCCAGTCGCGGCGCCGGGTCGGCGGGCACCGGTCGTACTCCGCCCGTTCGGCCGCGCCGCAGTACTTGTGGAGGTAGAACTCGCGGGAGGCCAGGCTCCACCTGTCCACGGCGAGCCACCAGCCGTCGGCGGTGGGGCGGGACAGGGTGCTGGTCTCGGGGAACCGGTGCACCGCGCCGCCGTCCGCGCCGCCGTCGAAGCGGTGGTCGGTCCAGCCGGTGATGGCGATGACGACCTCGCCGTCGCGGATCACCTGGGCGTCGGCGCGGACGGTGTCCTCGGTCACCGCGGTGACCCGGATCGTGCAGTCCACTGTGGACCCGACGGGCGGCTCCGGCGCGTGCCAGCGGAGGTGGTCGATGCCCTTGGGGAACGCGATCCAGCGCTCCGGGTGCCGTTCCACCAGCCAGTGGCCGAGGAGCTGGCCGACGTTGTCCAGCAGGGCTCCGGGCGCGCCGGGGACCGTGATGCGGCCCCGGATCGAGCGTTCGCCGATGGCCACCGTGCGGGTCAGGCCGCGGTAGCTCGGGCCGTGGAACAGCCAGCGCTCGTCGTAGAGCCGGTGCGCGGGCAGGACCGGGTCGTGTTCGTCGTGCGGGAGGTTCCAGGGGCGTGGTGCCGGCGGGTGGCGGTGGGCCGTGGTGACGGCGGCGTCGGCGTAGTCGCCGAGCTTCGCTCGACCGTCTTTCGCGGACAGTGGAACGCGGTGGCCGGGTGCGGCGACCAGCCAGCGGTGGAAGCGGACGTCCCGCAAGTCGGTGACGACCCGGCCGGGTGCGGCCCGTCCCGCCGCCTCGACCAGGTGCGCGATCATGGTCGTGGCGGGCATGACGGGCCGCAGGTCCGATTCGTCCGGCCAGCCGGGGCGCTGGTGGGCGAAGCAGTGGTCGAGCAGGTGCGGCATCGCGGCGGTGGACACCTCGACCTTCTGCCGCGCGGCCAGGACCGCCGCGACCGCCGCTTCGGCCTCGGCCAGCACGGCCCGGAACTCCGCCAGTGCGCCTCGCGGTTCTGGCGCCGGGTCGAGCGCGCTGAAGTCCGGGTCGCCGCCCTCGACCCACAGGGCGGTCGCGACCCTCCGCAGCTGCTCGATCCCCGAGCGGTGCGGCGAGTTGCCGGCGACGGCCAGGTGGTCGCGGTCGCGCAGGGTGTCGGAGACCAGGGAGGTCAGGGTGCCGGGACCGGCCTGGACGAACGTGCGGAACCCCTCGTCGTGCAGGGTGCGCAGCAGGGTCGCGAAGCGGACCGGTTCGAGCAGGTGGCGGCGGCACAGCTCGCGGATCGCGGGTTCGTCCGGCGGGAACGGGCGGGCGGTGGTGGCCGACCAGACCGGGGTGTGCGCGGGGTGCAGCGGCAGCTTCGGGATGGGGAACTGCTCCAGGTACGGCTCCAGCATCGGGGTGTGGAAGCCGGAGCGGAAGGGCAGGACCTGGCAGATCACGGCCTTGCGGCGGTAGTGCTCGGCCAACTCGGCGATCTCGTCGGCCGGCCCGCACACCACCGTCTGGTTGGCCGAGTTCTCGTGCGAGACCACGACGTTCGGCCACGGCAGTTCGACCTTGTCGAGCGGACAGCCCAGGACCGCGAATTCGAGGCCGGGGACGCGCAGGGCGTCGAGGTCGGTGCGCCACAGCAGGTCTTGCAGCTCGGCGGGGTCGAACAGGCCGCCGGAGACCATCGCACTCCACTCGCCGACACTGTGCCCGGCGACGGCGTCGGGCCGGATGCCGGTGCGGCGCAGCGCTTCGTCGACGATCGTGTTGGCGGTCAGGACGGCCGCCGCGTGCCGGCCGACGGTGTCCGTGCCGAGGGACAGCGGGTGGTCGACCAGGTCCTCGACGCGGGGCGCGAAGTCGGCTTCCAGCCCGGGGAACAGGAAGACGACCTTGCCGCGCAACGGTTCGGGACTGAACCAGATGTCATCCCGCCCCCGCCACGGCCGCCCCTTGCGAGCCACCTTCTCGGCACGCTGGAGCCTTTCGGGCGTGGGGTTGACGACACCGAGCCGCCCGGTGGCACCGTACTCGCGCAGGACGACCCCGGTCATGACCACTCCGAGGCGGTGAGAACGACCGCACCCGTGGTGCCGTCACGCAACTCGTCGAGTAGCGCGGCCACCCCGGCGGCCGGGTCGATCACCGCGATGCCGCGTTCGGCGTACGCGCGGGCGAGTTCTTCGGTCACCATGCCTGTTCCCGGTGCCCACGGTCCCCAGTGGACGGTCAGTGCGCGGTTGGGGCTGAGGGCTTGGTTCAGGGCTTGGCTCAGGGCTTCGAGGGCGTCGTTGGCGGCGGCGTAGTCGGTTTGGCCCTGGTTGCCGGTGGCGGCGGAGATGCTGCCGAAGAAGACCGTGAAGCGGGGTGGGGTGGGGAGGTCGCGGAGCTCTTCGAGGAGCGCTTTCGCGCCTTCGACCTTGGTGGCGTGGACCCGGGCGAAGGAGTCGGGGTCTTTGTCGACGGCCAGCCGGTCCTCGATCACGCCGGCCGCGTAGATGACGCCGTCGAGGCGGCCGTGTTCGGCGTGGACTTCCTTGACCAGGCGGCGGAGGGCGGCGGTGTCGCGGACGTCGAGTTGGTGGTAGGTGGCGCGGGGGCCGAGGTGGGCGAGGGTGGCGGCGACTTCCCGGGCGGCCAGGACGCGCCGGGCTTCGCGGTCGACTTGCTGGGGTGGGAGGTTCTGGCCGGCGAAGTGGGCGCGCAGTGCGTGCAGGTCACCCTGGGGCGGGCCGCCCTGGGGCGGGCCGCCCTGGGGCGGGCTGCTCTGGGACGGGCTGCTCTGGGACGGGCTGCTCTGGGACGGGTCGCCTTGGGCTTCGTCTCCGGTGGCGGGGGCGGTGCGGCCGGCCAGGACGAGCCGGCAGCCAAGCGCCTTGGCCACCTCCGCCGTGATGCCCCGCGCACCCCCGATGACCAGGACCACGGCATCACGCTCGACCACCGGCACCCGCGCGTCCCGCCATGCGCTGTCGTCTCGGTCTCGGCGGGTCAGGTGGAGGGTGTGCCGGGTGTCGTCGGCGATGATCACCGGTTCGTCGCGTGGGATCGCGGCTTCGTCGGCGGCGGTTCGGGCGATGGTGTCGAGGTCGGCGGTCGGGGGGAGTTCGACCAGGCGGCAGGTTGTGTCCGGGTGCTCGCGGTGGAGGGAGCGGAAGAAGCCGCGCAGGCCGTCGTGCGTCCGGCCCGGGGTGATGGCCAGGATGCGCCCCGCACGTCCCAGCACCGACCGGAACAGGTCGAAGGTGGTGGGCAGGACAGGCTCGTCCTCGTAGGCGTGCAGGGAGATCAGCCCATCCACCCGATCAAGCCCGCCCACCCGATCAAGCCCGCCCACCTGGCCAAGCCCGCCCACCTGGCCAAGCCCGCCCACCTGGCCAAGCCCGCCCGCCTGGCCAAGCCGGCCCGCCTGGTCGAGCCCGTCCACCCTCCCCCGCCCGCTCACCACGACCGCCACCGCACCCCGCGCCGACAACTGCCCGGCGACCTCCTCGGCCAACTCGGCCGGACCACCCGCGACGACGACGTGCACACCGACCAGCGCGGTCATCGCCGCCTCGGCAGGCACGGGAACCGACACGAACTCATACCGCCCCGGGGCCGCCACGATCGCCCCCCGCGCTGGTAGACGACCGGTCAACTTGTCGGCGGCGGCCACGGCGGCTGGTAGATGACCGGTCAACTTCTCTGCGGCGGGCACGGTGGTTGGTAGACGACCGGTCAACTTCTCGGCCGCGGCCACCGCAGTTGGTAGATGACCGGTCAACTTGAGGTCCGTGGGTAGTTGACCGGTCGGCTGGTGGGGTGGGGCGAGGGCTTCGGCCATCGCGGCGGCGGTGCGGGACTTCACCACGGAGGTCAGGCGGTCGCGGGCGTCCAGGTGGCCGGTCAGCTCGGTCGCGATCTCGGTGCGCTTGATGGAGTCGATGCTGAGGTCGGCTTCGAGGTCCAGGTCGGGGTCGATGAGGTCGGTCGGGTAGCCGGTGCGGTGGGCGATCACCTCGACGACCGTCGTCAGGATGTCGCCGCCACCGGGAGCAGGGGGAAGAGGAGTGCCGTCGGAAGTGGGGTTGCCAGAGCCGGCAGGAGTGGGGGTGGGGCTGTTGGCGCTGGTGGGTGTGGGGTCTGGCTGCCTGGTCAGAGGCTCGGAGGCGGTTGGCGCGGAAACAATCGGGTGGGTGTCTGTGGCGGGTGGTGTGCCTAGGTAGGAGAGCATCACGTCTCGTTGCACGGCTACGAACTCGCGGCTGGTGCGGAGGAAGTCCTCGACCAACGCTTCCCGGTCCGGAACCGCTGGCACCGCCGTCAAAGGCACGCGGCGGG
Source organism: Saccharothrix sp. CCNWYY140 (assembly GCF_037401995.1). Classification (NCBI taxonomy): domain Bacteria; kingdom Bacillati; phylum Actinomycetota; class Actinomycetes; order Pseudonocardiales; family Pseudonocardiaceae; genus Saccharothrix; species Saccharothrix sp. CCNWYY140. The sequence goes on along the minus strand of NZ_JBBEGC010000043.1, from coordinate 45,897 downwards.
CCGGGGCCAGGCCACCGGGCACCACCGCACCATCCGCCGTGCGCACGGTCTGCCCGTCCACCAGCCAACCCGGCGTCCGAGGCGCCGCCATCCCGGACACGTCCCGCGCACCCCGCCCCCCGAACAACCACTCCGCCCGCACCGGCACCCCGGCCACGGCCAACCTCGCCACCGCGTGCAACAACCCGACCAGACCCGGCCGCTCCTCCAACGCCACCACGGTGTGCGGCCGATCGGCCAAGACCTCCCGCACCAGACCGCTCAACACCGTCCCCGGCCCAGCCTCCACGAACACCCGAGCCCCAGCCTCGTACATCGCGCGCACCTGCTCCACGAACCGCACCGGAGCACCGATCTGAGCCGCCAACTCCCCCCGCACATCCGCCCCATACGGCACCGCCCCGCGATTAGTCCACACAGGACGGTCCGGCACGCCGATCCGACAACCAGCCAACACCGAAGCGAAAGCACCCCCAGCCGAAGCCACCACAGGACTGTGGAACGCACAAGCCACCGGAATGCGCTTCCCAGCGATCCCCGCCGCCCGCAACGCCGCCAAAGCCCCGTCGACGTCCCGCCCCGACACGACCACCTGCCGAGGCGCGTTGTGGTTGGCCACGACGACATCCACCCCGGCCGACGACAGCACCTCCTCGACCGCCGCCACCGACCCGCTCACGGCGGCCATCCCGCCGGGGTCCTCCCCCGCCGCCGCCACCACGGCCGACGCCCGTGCCGCGCTCACCTCCAGCAACGTCGCCGCGTCGAACGCGCCCGCCGCCGCCAGGGCCACCAGCTCGCCATAGCTGTGTCCGCCGAACATGTCCGCCTCGACCCCGAGCCTCCGCAGCAGCTCGTGCGCGGCCAACCCGACCGCACCCAGAGCAGGCTGCGCGACCCGGGTGTCCCGCACGCGGGCGGCGGCATCGCGCACGTCCCCAGGCGAGAACAGAGCCGGCGGGAACACCGAAGACGGTGCCATCCGCGCGAAGCGTTGCAGCTCCGGGAAAGCGACGAACAGCTCCGACAACATCCCCGGCCGCTGACTCCCCTGTCCGGGGAACAACACGGCCACCTTCCCGCCTACCCCACCCCGGTACACGCCCTCGACCTCACGGCCCTCTAGCGCCGCCCGGAGCAACTCGACCAACTCAGTCACCGAAGAGGTGACCACAGCGACAGCCACCGGACCAGCCGACAACCCAGCGACACCCGACGACAACGCGGTGAAAGCCAAGTCGCGCAAGGACCATGACCCCGTCTCCGCCAACGCCAGCACCCGAGCGACATCCCGATCCGACCCGAACAGGAACAACTCGGCAGGCCACCGCGTCATCCCGTGCCGCACAGCCGCCGCCGAGGGATGACCGCCCAACACCACGTGGAAGTTCGTCCCCCCGAACCCGAACGCGCTCACCCCCGCCACCCGCGACCCCGCAGGCGAAAGCCACGGCGACGCCACTCGGTGGAACACGAACGGTGACCGGTCCGGTAGCCAGGCCGCGTTGGGCGACTCCACGAACAGCGTCGGTGGCCGCACCCCGGCGAACACCGCCAGCGCCGACTTGATCAACCCCGCCAGCCCGGCCGCGCACTTGGTGTGCCCGATCTGCGACTTCACCGACCCCAGCGCGCACGACCCGGGCGCCGCCCCGGCCTCGGCGAACACCTCGGTCAACGTCGCCAACTCGGTCCGGTCCCCCACGACCGTCCCGGTCCCGTGCGCCTCGACCAACCCCACCGCAGCAGGCGAGATCCCGGCCGACGTGTAAGCCCGCTCCAACGCCCGCCGCTGCCCGTCGGCGCGCGGCGCGGTCAAGCCGAGCGCACGCCCGTCGGACGCGCTGCCGACACCGCGGATCACGGCGTACACCCGGTCGCCGTCCCGCTCGGCGTCGGCCAGTCGCTTGAGCACCACGCACGCCACGCCCTCGCCCAGCGCGATGCCGTCCGCGGACGAGTCGAACGTCCGGCACCGCCCGGTCGGCGACAGCGCTCCGACCGACGCGAACAGCAGGTAGTCGTCGATGGCGTTGTGCAGGTCCGCGCCGCCGGCCAACACCAGGTCGCTCGACCCGCTGACCAGCTCCTTGCACGCCACGTCCACCGCCGCCAGCGACGACGCGCACGCCGCGTCCACGGTGAAGTTCGCCCCGCCCAGGTCGAGGCGGTTCGCGATGCGCCCGGCGATCACGTTGGCCAGCCGCCCAGGGAAGGAGTCCTCGGTCAACGCGGGCAGCTGCGCGGCCAGCCCGTCCGGCACACCGTCCACATAGGACGGCAGGACCATCCGCAACGTCGTCGCGTTGGACAGGTCGCTGCCCGCCTCCGCCCCGAACACCACGCCGGCCCGCGACCGGTCGAACCCGCCGGACCCGTACCCGGCGTCGGTCAGCGCCCGTTGCGCGACCTCCAACGCCAGCAGCTGCGCCGGTTCGATCGCCGCCAGGGACGCCGGCGGGATCCCGTACTTCAGTGGGTCGAACGGCACCTCCGGCAGGAACCCGCCCCACTTGGACGGCGTCCGGTCCGCGCCCTCGCCGAAATAGGTCGCCGGGTCCCAGCGCCGCGACGGCACCTCGCCCACCGAGTCGACGCCGCCGACCACGTTGGCCCAGAAAGTCTCCAGGTCCGGCGCGCCCGGGAACACGCACGCCATGCCCACGACCGCCACGTCCACCGGCCCGCCGCGCCGCTGCGGCCGGTCGGTCAGCCCCAGCTCGTGCCGCACCCGCTCGGCCCGTGCCGCCCGGAACCGCTCCGCGTCGACCGTCACGGACGCGTGCAGCGCGGCCACCGTGGTCACCGAGGACCGCAGCACCGCGACCTGCCCGGCCATGTACAGCCCCGACGCCACCTGCTCGTCGACGGACACCGCCTCCAGCGCGGACCCGTTGCGCCGCAACCCCTTGCTGGCCACCCGCAGCCGCCCGGCGTTGAGCCGTTCCAGCTCCGCCCACGCCTCCCGGTCCCCGGACAGGCGCGCCGCGACCGCCCGGAACTCCGCGGTGTACGGGCTGGGCACGCACCGCGTGACGTGGCCGGGCGCGGTCTCCAGCAGCTCGGTGGCCGACGCCGACACGACCTGCCGCTGGAACTCCGGCAGCACCGCGCCGCACGCCACGGCCTCGGCCGTGAACAGGTAGGAGGTGCCCATCAGCACGCCCACCCCGACCCCGCGCCGCGCCAGCGGTTCGGCCATCGCGGCCACCATCGCCGCCGACCGCTCGTCGTGCACGCCGCCCGCGAACAGCACCTGCACCCCGTCGGACCCGGAGTCCAGGAACTCCTCCAGGACCGCGATCTGCGCCTCCCACAACGGGAAGCTGCCCTGAGGCCCGACGTGCCCGCCGCACTCCGACCCCTCGAACACGAACCGCCGCGCGCCCGCCGCCAGGAACCCGCTCAGCAGGTCCGGCGAGGGCACGTGCAGGAACGCGGCGACGCCCAGCGCCTCCAACGACGCTGCCTGGTCCGGCAGCCCGCCGGAGATGATCGCGGCGGGCGGGCGCAGCTCGCGGATCACCTCCAGTTGCGCGGCCCGCACGGCGTCGTCGGCGAACCCGAGCACCCCGACGCCCCACGGCCGGTCCCCCAGCACGTCCCGGGTGCGGGTCATCATGTCCCGGGTCGTCTCCCCGGAGGCCAGGGCCAGCGCCAGGAACGGCAGCCCGCCCTCCCGCGCCACCGCCTCCGCGAACGCCGGCTGGTCGCTGACCCGCGTCATCGGCCCCTGCGCGACCGGCAACCCCACGCCCAACGCGGTCGCGAGCAGGGACCCGCGCCCCAGCACCGGCCGCAGGTCCGCGCGCACCGCTTCCTCCACCGCCGACCGCACGGCCCGCACGAGCCGGGGCACGCTGCCGTAGCGAGCCGCGAACCGTGGCGCGAGGAAACCCGAGACGGACGCCGAGGACTCCGGCAGCCCGGTCAACTCCGCGTCCAGCACCACCCCGGCCGCGCCGCCGACGACGGCCGCGGCGGCGGTGCGCGGCCCGATGCCGCCCCGCGCCCACACCGGCACGCCCAGTTCGGCGGCCCCGAGGAGCTGCTGGAGCAGGACGAACGTGCTCAACGGCCCGTCGTCGCCGCACGCCACCACGCCGTCCGCGCCGGTATCCAGCGCCTCCCGCAGCGACGTCACCTCGGCCAACACGAAGTGCCGGTTGGGGATGTCGGCGACCTGCCACGGCGTGCCCAGGCCCAGCAGCACGACGTCCAGCCGCGCCGCGCGCTCGCCGAGCAGGTCGAGCACCTCGTCCACGGTCAGCGCGCACCCGGCGGGCACCCGCACGCCGAACGACACCCCGGTCGGCACCTGCGCGAGGGCGTCGCGCGTGCGGTGGTCGCCCGCGCCGAGGTCGAGCACGCCCAACCCGCCCGCGCCGCTGACCGCCGCGCACAGCCCGGCGTCCGGACCGGTGGTGACGCCGATGACCAGTTCGTCCCGCGTGCCCATCACGCCTCCTCCTCGACCGGTCCCCGGGAAGCGACCCACGCGTCCGGGTCGGCTGCCTTGCGGGCGTGCAACTCGCCGACCTCGGGGTGCGGCAGGATCAGGAACCGCTCGTCCGCCAGCCCCTCCAGCGCGGCCTCCGCCACCTCCTCGGCGGTCAGCAGGGGCGCGTAGTCCAGCACCGCCCGCGCCGCCGGGTGGCCCGCCGCCACGCCGGGCATCAGCAGGTCGGTGCGCACCCCGAGCGGGCACAGCGCGGACACCCGCACGCCCAGGTGCCCGTAGGTGAACGCCAGCCACTCCGCGAGCCCGACCGCCGCGTGCTTGGTCACCGAGTACGGCGCGTCGCCGGGCAGCCCGAGCAGCCCCACGGCGGACGCGGTGATCAGCAGGTGCCCGGAGTGCCGGCGCGCCATGCCGGGCAGCACCGCCTGCGCCAGGTACACGTGGGCCATCACGTTCACCGCCCACGACCGCGCCCAGTCCTGGTCGCCCGCGTGCACGCCCGCCCCCGTCGCCACGCCGGCGTTGGAGCACACCACGTCCAGCGGCCCGAACTCCCGCTCGGCGAGAGCCACCAGCGCCCGGGACTGGTCCTTGTCGCCGACGTCCGCGCACACGTCCACCGCGTCCACGCCCAGCGACCGCACCCGCGCGGCCACCCGCCCGGCGGCGGCGCCGTCGAGGTCGGCGACCACGAGCCCGCGCGGCCCCTCGGCCGCGAAGCGCACCGCCATCGCCGCGCCGATCCCGCGTCCCGCACCCGTGACGAGCACGGCCCTGCCCCGGATTTCCATGCCGCCTCACAGGTGTTCTCCACGCCGACCGCGCCGAAGTTATGGGCGCTCGCGCGAAGGGGTCAAGGTCGGCTGGAAAATTCACCGCATCACGAGTGTTACGCGCCGGATTCTTGTCACGATGTGAGTACCGCGCCACCCACTGGCACAATCCCGATCCGCTTGTTTAGCGGATTTCGCGGTATTTTCGAAGAACTCTTGCACGTGATCTGCGCCGCTCGTTAACTTCCGCCAGGTCGGCATATTTCCGGCAGATTTCGAGGAAGGAACACCCGTGAAGTTGAAGACAATACTGGGCGCGGGCGTGACCACCGGGCTCGTCGTGGCCGGCCTGCTGACGAGCGTCGGCACGGGCTCCGCCGCACCGGTCCAGGTGGACAAGACGCTCACGTTCACGTGTCCGTTCCCGCTGATCGGCAACCAGGTGCTGTCCACGCGCATCCGGGCCACGATCGACACGCCCACCACGGTCGGCGGCGAGCTGAAGACCACGGACTTCTCCGCCACGGTGACCGTGCCGCCGACCGCCACGCAGGGCCTGTCCCTGGTCGGCGCGGCGACGGTGGAGGGCTCCGCCGAGGCGGGCGTGACGCTGGACAACGCCGGCAGCAAGCTCGACATCAAGATCCCCGGCCTGACCGTGCCGAAGACCAACGTCCCGGCCGAGGGCTCGTTCGACGTGGTCGCGAGCGGCCCGGTGCCCACCGCGGTGATCCCGAAGGCGGGCACGACCACGGTGACCGTGGGGAACTACTCCACCACCCTGACCCCGCGCAAGGCCGACGGGACCGAGACCGGCTTGGGCACGTTCACCTCGAACTGCGTGCTGGACCCGGGCCAGAACGCCGAGCTGGTGCGGTTCGACGTGGGCGGCGGTGGCGGCCCGACCACCACCACGACGACCACCACGACGACGACCACCACCACCACCAAGCCGACCACGACCACGACGACCGCGCCTCCCGGCGGGATCAAGTACTCCTACACGCTGGCCGGCTCGTCGGCGCTGAAGAACCTGGGCGGCTCGGTGGCCCTGGCCGGCAGCCTGAACGCCGACCTGGAGATCGCCACCGGCAAGTTCACCGCCGACCTGGCGCTCAACCCGACCTCGGGCAAGTTCACCCTGTTCGGGTTCGTGCCGGTGGAGTCGAAGGTCGAGTTCGTCAGCGAGGGCAAGACCACCGGCACCCTGGTGTCGGGCGCCATCAAGTCGAATTCCAAGGTCACCATCAAGCTGCCGCAGATCACCGTCTACGGGATCCCGATCAGCGCCGAGGCCACCTGCCAGACGGTCACCCCGTCTGACATCAACCTGGCCTCCACGCCCGGCTTCGACCCGCTCAAGGGCGGCAAGCTGACCGGCGAGTACGCGATCTCGGCGCTCAAGGGCTGCGGCTCGTTCAACGACTTCATCAGCGCCTTCACCGCCGGCACCGGCAACACGATCGACATGAACCTCACCGCCAAGACGTCCTGATCCCCCACAGCGCTGGAGACCGCCGCGTCCGACCGCGGCGGTCTCCTCGTGTGTCCAAGGCGGTCAGCAGTTGGAGGTGGCGGGGCGGCCCGCGAAACGGTCGGCGATGAACGCCGCCGCTGCCGCGTTGCCCAGGTAGACGCCCGTGATGTGATCGGTGTCGTAGGTCTTCCAGTCCACCGCCACGCCGGCCTTGCAGTAGGTGTCGCGCAGTGCCTTGTGCTGCGCGAAGTCCACGATGTCGTCACGGGTGCCGTGGTACTCGTGCACCGGCACGCGGATCGCCGTGCCGCCCAGCTTGTTCTCCTGCACCCGGGCCAGCCACGGGGGCGTGAGCACGGGGCTGGAGGTGGTGTACTCGGACAGCCGCTTGCCGCGGTAGTCCAGCAGCAGTTCGAGGGTGCACGCCTCGCGCTGCATGCGGGCGAACTCGGCCTTGCCCGCCTCGTTGAGGTAGTTCTCCAGGTCCAGCTCGGCGTAGGCGTTGTCCAGGCCGATCAGCGAGTAGGCCAGGAACCCGAAGCCGAGCTTGCCGTCCAGTTGCAGCGACACCTGCACCAGGTCGGCCGGCACCCCGCCGCCGACCGCGCCGACCAGGTTGAGCTCCGGCGCGTACTCGGGCTGGAGCTGGGCGGCCCACAGGGAGGCGCCGCCGCCCTGCGAGTAGCCCCGGAAGACCACCTTGGCGGTCCTGGACAGCCCGGTCCCGGGCAGTTTCTGCGCGGCCCGGACGACGTCGATGACGGCGTGCCCCTCGGACCGGCCCGTGATGTAGGTGGTCTTCGGGTCGGGGTGGTAGCCCTCGTAGTCGGTCATCACGACCGCGTAGCCCGCGTTGAGCATGTCGTTGATGGCGGGCTGCTCGTAGGACGCGCCGATGCGTTCCATCTCCGAGGGCGTGCAGCGGAACGCCGGCCCGTACGTGCCGGAGGCGAAGGAGACGATCGGCGCAGTCGCCGGGTCCACCGAACGGGGGATCAGGATCATCCCGGTGACCACGTTCGGTCGTCCCAGCGCGTCGGTCGAGTGGTACATCACCTGCCAGGCCCGCACCGATCCGGTGATGGCGCCCGCTTCCGTGGTCCGGGAGCGGACGACGTCGCCGGGCGCGCCCGCGGGCAGCGGGCTCGGCGGGGTGAAGAAGGCGTCGTCGGCGGGCGCGGCCGTGGCGGGCACGAGGCCCGCCACGGCACTGGCCAGCACGGCAGTCGCCAGCGACAATGAGAAGATCTTTCGCAAACCGGTACCTCCCGAAAAGGGGATCGGACAATGCACCCTGCATTACCGGCGCGCGCGCAGTCCAGGCGGCGAGAATGACTTGTCACCCGCGCACGGGTTCCGAAAACCGAAGTTGTGAGATCCGGACAAGAACGTCTCATCACCCGAATGAGTGAACCGTCAAGGTTACAGAAAGACTGTTTGACACACCTTGGGTGTGAATTTATCGTCAACCGGGCGAAGCCCCAGGGCGGTGCTTCGCCCTGCGGAGGCGGCCAATGACGATCTCACTGAACGGCGGGTTGGTGCGGCAGCGAACGATCCCACGACCCGCGCAAGCTCCCCGGACCACCGCGGAGTACAGCGCCGCGAGACAACTTTGGGGGACGATCCCGGTGGAACTCGCGGAGAAGATGCGGCCCCTGGCCGGCGTGCTGGTCCGCGACGCGGTCCGCGAGATCCGGCGCGCGGTGCCCGCGTACGCGCAGCCGTTGGAGGGCAAGTTCCGCGAAGTCCTCGTCGGCGCGGTCGAGATGGCCATCGTGAAGTGCTTCGAGAACATCTGCGACCCCGACGCGCCGCAGGCCGACTGGCAGGCCGTGCTGCGCTACAGCGGTCGGATGGAATTCCTCGAAGGCCGCACGATGGACTCGTTGCAGACCGCCGTGCGGGTCGGCGCGCGCGTGGTGTGGCGGCACCTGAGCCAGCACGGCAAGGAGATGGGGGTCTCCAACGACACCCTGTTCGTGGTGGCCGACGCGATCTTCGCGTGGGTGGACGAGCTGTGCCGCGCGGCGGTCGAGGGCTACACCGAGGCGCAGAGCAACGCCAACGGGGCACTGGAGCGCCGCCGTCGGCAGTTGCTCAAGCTGGTGCTGGCCGAGCAGCCCGCGTCCGCGCGGTCCATCGCGGACCTCGCGGGGACGACCGACTGGACGCTGCCCGAGCGGGTCGCGGTGGTCGCGCTGGAGTACCGCGAGGACCAGCACCAGCTGCCGTCGGTCCAACTCGGCCGGGACGTCCTGGTGGACCTGGAGAGCTCCACGCCGTGCCTGGTGGTGGCCAACCCCAAGGGCCGGCCGCACCTGGACCTGCGCGGGCGGCGCGCGGCCGTCGGGCCGACCGTCCCGCTGGCCGAGGCCCGGCAGTCGCTCGCGTGCGCCCGCCGCGCGCTGGGGTTCGTGCGCCGGGGCCTGCTGCCCGCCGCGCCCGTCACGTGGTGCGACGACCACCTGGCGACGCTGGCGCTGCTGTCCGACGAGTTCCTGGTCGGCCAGCTGACCTCCCGGGCGCTGGTGGCCTTCGAGGCGCTGACCGTGAAGCAGCGGGAGCGGTTGGAGACGACGCTGCTGGCGTGGCTGGAGACCCGCGGCGGCATCGGCGAGATCGCGAACCGGCTCGACGTGCACCCGCAGACCGTCCGCTACAGGATGCACCAGCTCGAAGAACTCCTCGGCGACCGGCTCGCCGACCCGGACGAGCGGCTGACCCTGGAGATCGCCCTGCGCGCCCGCCGCCTGCTCGCACGGGCGGCCACCCCGGTCAAGCGCCCGGCCTGACCGGGGTCCTCCGCCCATCCCCGGCGGAACGCTGTGCGGCGTTCCCGCTCGAGGCGCGGCGTCTCCGCCCGCCGCGCCCCTTCCGCGTTCTTCAGCAGTTGCCCGTGGCCGGGTTCAGCAGTTGCCCGTGGCCGGCACTCCCGCGAACCGGGCCTCCAGCCACGCGAACGCCTCCAGGTAGGCCGCGATCGCGCCACCCACGTGCGTCGGCGCCAACGAGGAGCTGAACTTCACGTTCGCCCCCTGGGCGCACCACCGCCGCACCATCTCGGCGGCCTGGCCGTACGGGACGATGTCGTCCAGCACGCTGTGCACCACCAGCACCGGAGCGCCGGGCTTGCGCACACCGATCCGCTGCTGCTCGACACGGGACGCGTAGGGCTCCTGGGTGAGGTAGGCCTCCAGTGGGCGGCCGTCCTTGGTGAGGTCCTTGGACTGGCGGAACGCGTGCGCGGCGACCGCCTCGACCGTGCACTGGTGCTCGACCTGGGCCATGAGCTGCTTGCCCTGGTCGTTGAGCAGCGCGGGGATGTCCAGCTCGGGGTAGGCGGCGTCCAGGCTGAGCAGGGCGTACCCGAGGAACCCGGCGGCGTAGTGCCCGTCGAGGTTCTTGGCCACCACGCCGAGGTCGGCGGGTGGTGCGCCCGCGTACGCGCCCTTGAGGTCCAGTTCCGGCGCATAGGACTTGTACAGCTCGACGGCCGCCGCACTCGCGCCGCCGCCCTGCGAGTAGCCGGAGATCGCTACCGGACCGGCGTCGGGCAGACCCGCCTCGGGCAACCGCTGCGCCGCGCGGATCGAGTCCAGCACTGCGTGCGCCTCGGCGGCGCGGTTGACGTAGGTGTGCACGCCGGGCGTGCCCAGACCCTCGTAGTCGGTGACGACCACGCCGTAGCCGCGCAGGAGCAGGCCGGACAGGAACGGCCCTTCGTACTCGCTGCCCATCGCCATCTGCCGGGAGGGCGCGCACTCGTCACCCACGCCCTGCGTGCCCGGCGCGTAGGCGACGATCGGCCGGGGGCCGACGCCGAGCCACGGCGCGTGCGGGGTGAGGACCGTGCCCGACACGGCGATGGCGGTGCCGTGCGTGTCGGTGCTGCGGTAGAGGATCCGGCGCGCGGTGGCGGGTGCGCGCAGCAGCTTGACCGGGTCGAGGAAGAAGTCGGCGGGCTCACTGCGGATGACGTCGCCGTTGCGTCCGGGGAGGGCGGTGGGCGGGTCGTAGAAGGACTCCGCGTGCGCGGCGGTGGGCGCTACGAGCCCTGCGGCCAGCAATCCGGCCATCACCGCTGGTGCCCAGCGGCGCGCGGACAATCGCATGGGTGCTCCTCGTCGAGCGTCGAGCAGGGAATCGACAACGCGTCGAACCTTTCCGCGCGCGTGAAGCGGGGGTCAAGGAGCTGCGGTTTTCTTGTCACGGGCGCGCAAAAGCGCTCTCGCGGACCTTCACGGCGGTGATATCAACGCAGCGCGGTGGTCCCGTGCACGTAGTACCACCGAGGTCGGGTGGGCGGTCGGGTTTCCGGTCGGGTTGTGGGGAAGATGGGGCGCGGAGGTGGTGTGATGACCGACCCTGTCGCGGTCGTGACCGGTGGGAACCGCGGGATCGGGCGGGAGGTGTGCCGGCAGTTGCGGGGCCTGGGGTACCGGGTCGTGCTGACCGCGCGGGACGCCGCCAAGGCCGAACGGGCCGCCGAGAAGATCGGCGTGGACCACCACCCGCTGGACGTGACGTCGGACGAGTCGGTGCGGGACCTGGCCGCGTACGTGGAGCAGCGCTACGGCCGGCTCGACGTGCTGGTCAACAACGCCGCCATCCACTACGACTCGTGGCAGCGGGCGTCCAGCGCGGACCTGGGTGTCGTGCGCGAGGCGATGGAGACCAACTTCTACGGGCCCTGGCGGACGGTGCTGGCGTTGCTGCCGTTGTTGCGACGCGGTGGTGGTGGACGGGTGGTCAACGTGTCCAGTGAGGCGGCGTCGTTCGCGAGCATGGGAGGTGGGACTCCGGCTTACGGGACGTCCAAGGCGGCGTTGAACGCGTTGACGGTGATGTTGGCGGCGGAGTTGCGGCGGGACGGGGTGCTGGTCAACGCGATCTGTCCCGGGTGGGTGGCTACGGACATGGGTGGGCCTGGTGGGCGGCCGGTTGCGCAGGGGGCCGCGAGTGTGGTGTGGGGGGTGACGTTGCCGGACGACGGGCCGACCGGTGGGTTCTTCCGGGATGGGAAGCGGATTCCCTGGTAGCGGGAGTGCCGGGGTTCGGTTGGCGGGGGTGGCGGGGTTCGCTGGAGGTGGAGGGCGGCGCGAGGTGGCGGGTTCGCTGGGGGTGGCGGCGGGTACTCGGCGGGCATGAAGTGGCGTGGCGCGGTGATCGGTGCGGTGGTGGTGGCGGTCGTGGCGCTGGTGGGGGTGTTCGTGGTGGTGCCGAAGTTCGGCACGGACACCGTCGACCGGAGCGGCCCCGCGGTGTTGCAGGCCTTGCGCGACCTGAGCCAGTTCCACGCGGCGGCGGGCGAGTACCAGGTGGTGCTCGACATCGAGCACGACGTCCGGTACGTCCCCTCGGTCCTCGCCGGGCAGCGGACGCTGTTCGTGGCGGCCGGGACGGTCAACGCCTACGTCGAGTTCGGCTCGTTGGGCGAGGACGCGATGAAGGTGTCGCCGGAGTCGAAGTCGGTGGAGCTCACGTTGCCCGCGCCCGTGCTGGACAAGCCGAACCTGCACCAGGAGCGGTGCTACGTGTTCGCGCAGGAGCGCGGGTTGGTGGACCGGCTGGCGGCGCTGGTGGAGACCAAGGACCAGCAGCCGTTCTACGTGGCGGCGGAGCAGAAGATCGCGGACGCGGCGCGGGACTCCGGGCTGACCGAGCGTGCCGAGGACAACACCCGCAAGATGCTCACCGGGATGCTCCACGCCCTGGGGTACTCGGTCACGTTCCACGCCGCTGACTAAGCTCGCCCGTTGAGATGAGACGCAAGCTCCGACCGCCGCTGCCCCAGCGCCACGGCCTGGACCCCGCCCGCCTGCGGCTGCCCGTGGACGGCGCGTGGGCGACCCTCCGCGACCACCTGGTCGAACGACTGCCGCGCGTCGCGCCGGAACGGATCGACCGGATGCTGGAGGAAGGCCGGATCCACGACCTGAACGGCCCCGTCGCACCGGACGCGGTGTACGCCCCCGGCACGTCGGTCTGGTTCCACCGGGACCTGCCGGAGGAGGTGCCGGTCCCGTTCGACATCCGGGTCGTGCACCGCGACGACGCGATCCTGGTGGTCGACAAGCCGCACTTCCTGGCCACGATCCCGCGCGGCAAGCACATCGTGGAGACGGCCCTGGTGCGCCTGCGGACCCAACTGGGCTTGCCGTCCCTGTCCCCCGCGCACCGGTTGGACCGGGTGACGGCGGGGCTGGTGATGTTCGTGATCGACCCGGCGTTGCGCGGCAAGTACCAGGTGATGTTCAAGGATCGCCTGGTGCACAAGGAATACGAGGCGGTGGCCCCGCACCGGCCGGAGTTGGAGCTGCCGACCGTCGTGCGCAGCCGGATCGTGAAGGTCAAGGGCGTGATCACGGCGCAGGAGGTCGAGGGACCGCCGAACGCCGAGACGCGTGTGGAGTTGGTCGAGGCGCGGGGTGGGTGGGGCCGGTACCGGCTGTTGCCGGCCACTGGTCGGACGCACCAGCTCCGGCTGCACATGGCTTCGCTCGGCGTGCCCATCCGCAACGACGACTTCTACCCGGTGTTGCGGGAGAAGCCGCTCGATGACTTCACCGAGCCTTTGCAGTTGCTCGCCAAGGTTCTGGCTTTCACCGACCCCGTCACCCGTGTTCCTCTTCGTTTCGAGAGTTCGCTGGCGCTCGACTTCTAGGCGCTTCGCTTCTCTGGGTCGCTTCGCTTCTCTGGAGACGCGCTGCGCGCTCTCAAGCTCTTGCGCTGCGCGCTCTCAAGATCAAAAGCAGCGCTCGCCGCGCGGCAGGCCCCCGGAGGGGAAGGGCGTCGGTCTTCCTCCGCACGGCCTGCCGGAGGCAACCACACTTTGCCAGGGCCGCCAAGAAAATCTTGCTCGTTCCTCGCAACATTTTGTTGACGGCCCTGGCAAAGCGTGGTTGGGCTGCGCCCAGGCCGTACGGAGGAAGACCGAGGCCCTTCCCGTGGGCGCTGCGCTTGGCGAACCGCAACCGCGCTCCGCGCGAAGGACAACCCCGCACCGCACTACGCCAGCCCCACGCCAGCCCATCAGCCGCCGCCAACGGTCCCGCGCGGCAGCCGCCGCCAGCCCGCCAACCCGCCAACCCGCCAACCCGCCAACCCGCCAACCCGCCAACCCGCCAACCCGCCAACCCGCCAACCCGCCAGCCCGCCAGCCCGCCAGCCCGCCAGCCCGCCAGCCCGCCAGCCCGCCACGAGCGTCTGCCTGCCTGCCCGAGGCGTCTACCGCGTTCGGCAAGGCTTCCGGAGGCGCAGCGCAGCGCTTTGTCGGTGGTCCGTGGGACAATGGAGACGGGGGCCGGAGGCAAGCGCCGCGACGGCGAACGACCAACCCCCGGCTCAGTCCAGGTAGCCGAGCATCTGCGAGATCTGGCCCGTCCGCGACTGGAAGATGCGGTCCGCCAGCGCCTTCGACTGCGGGTTCACGCCGCCCTCGCGTTCGAACTTCGCGATCTCCACCGCGTTGTGCTGGTGGGCGATGAGGAGGTTCAGGAACGCCCGTTCGAACTCGCCCGGGCCGGTGGCCGCCAAAGCCGCGATGGCCTCGGGGCTGGTGGAGTGGTCGCCGCCGTGGTTGGCGTGGAGTTGGGCGTCTGTGCCGGGGGATTCCGGTTGGTTCCAGTCGTGCAGCCACTGGAGCATTGCGTCCACTTCGGACAGCTGTGTGACCTCGATGGCCGAGGCCAGGGTCTTGATGTCCGTGCGGATCGACCTGTCCTTGGCCAGGCGGACGATCTCTATGCCCGTTTTGTGGTGGGCGACCGCCATTTGCAAGAACATCACGTCGATCGGGTTGTGTTCCTTGGTCTCCGCGACCGTCGACACGGGGCCGGTCGGGGCGGGGACCAGGCCGTCGGTGGAGCCGCATGAGGCCAGCAGGAACAGCAGTGCCGTGACCACGGCTGCGCGCAAGGTCGTCCTCCCTGGGTCGGGGCCCGCCCGCGCTGTGACAGGGCAGCGCGGACGGGCTTTCTAACACAGGTTGCCTAGAGGCGTTGCCACAGGGACGGGGTGTTCGGTGGTTCCCAGCCCGTCAGGGACGTGTGCGACTGGATGCACTTGTACGACGCGCCGCCGTACGTGACCTGGGCGCCCACCGAGTACGCGGTGCCCGGGGCCCACGTGCCGCCCGCGGGTGGGGTGGTCGTGGTGGTGGGCTGGGTGGTGGTCGTGGGTGGGGTGGTGGTGGTTGTCGGGGTGCCGCCGCCGCCCACCTGGAGGTCCACGCAGTTGTAGAACGCCATCGGGGTGTCCGCGATGTTCCAGATCGCCAGCAGCTTGATGCGGCCCGTGCGGCCACCGAGGTTGACGTTGTGCGTGACCGTCGAGCCGGGCTGCCGGCCGCCGTCGTTCACCTCGTGGATCTTGCTGCCGCCGATGAAGTACTGCCACGTGGTGGTGGCGTGGCGGGCGGTGATGGTCCAGTTGAAGGTCACCGTGTTGCCGACCGACGCGGCCGGCCACGCCTTGCTCTCGTCGCTCAGCGGGGCCCACCGGCTGTCGCCGGCGTGGCAGTTCTGCTGGCCCTTCGGGCCCTCGACGCTCTGCGGTTCGTAGATGACGGGGCCGCAGTTGGAGACGCGGCCCTGGGCGCAGTTCGCCTGGCGGCTGGGCGGCGAGGAGATGTAGCCGTGCGCGCTCGCCGATCCCGCCGACACCACGACGATGAACGGTGCCACGCCCACGCCGGCGAGTACCGCCGCGAGCTTGCGTTTCAGGCTCATTGTCCAGCTCCTTCGGAGAAGACACCCAGAGGTGTCTCCTGGGCAGGGTCCATGTCCGCGGCGGCCGGATCACGCCGGGAGTGGTCGCGCTCCGCGATGGGAGTGCCACTCTCGGCTATGGTGGTCTAGACCATAATCGTCAACGTCATCCGGGTCAAGGATCTGAACCGACTGGTCCAGCCGCCCGTACCCCCGGATGTGACCCCACATCCGGTCCGACGTGCGACAGCGCTGGCGGGAGCGGCGCTCGCGGCGTTCACAATCACCGCACCCGCGAAGGCCCAGCCGGCGTTGGCGGAGTACGAAGAGCTGTCCCGCGAAGCCGAGAAACTCCACCAGGACCACCTCAAGGCCCAGGACGACCTCGCCGCACGACAAGCCGACCTGGACCGGGCCCGAGCGGACCTCGCGGCGGCAGCGCAGCTCGGCGTGGACGCGCGGGCCGACCAGGAACGGTTCCGCGGCCAGGTCGACCTCATCACCGAAGCCTCTTTCGAGGGCGCCCGGTTCAGCACGCTGTCCGCGCTGCTGGTTTCCGGTTCACAGCAGGACTTCCTGAACCGGATGAGCGCGCTGGGCGTGCTGGCCGCCGACACCGGCGAGGCGTTGGACCGCCTTTCGGCCGCCGTGGATTCAGCCGAACGGTCCAAGAACACGGCCGCCGACGCGGAGCAGCGCGCCTCGGTGGCGGCCGGGGAGGCGGCGCGGCTCGTCGACGACCTCGCCGGGCGGAAGCAGGCGATGGACGTCCAGGTCGCGAACGCTCGGGCGCGCTACCGGTCACTACCGGCGTCCGACAAGGCGGCGCTCGCGGCCCCCGGCGACACCTCGGCCGTCGCCGTGCCCGCGGGCGCCGCCGGGGCGGCGTTAGAGTTCGCCTTGGCACAGCGGGGAAAGCCGTACGTGTTCGGGTCCAACGGACCGGACTCGTGGGACTGCTCCAGCCTGACCCAGGCCGCCTACCGCGCCGCCGGCATCTCCATCCCGCGCACCACCTACACGCAGGCGACGGTGGGCCGCGCGGTGTCGCGGGACCAGGTGCTGCCGGGCGACCTGATCATCTACTACGCCGAGCAGTCGCACGTGGCGATGGCCGTCGACGGGGTGCGGGCGGTGCACGCGTCGACCGAGGGTGTGCCGGTGCGGATCGCGGACATCGACTCGATCGGCCCGATCAGCACGATCCGCCGTGTGGTGGGGTGAGGGGACCCGCCAGGCGACGGGTCCCCTCCGCGATTCAGCAGTACAGATTCGCCCCCGGTGCGACACCGAGGATGCTGGTGAAGCGCTTGTAGGCGTCCACGCGGCTTTGGACCTGCGCCGGGTTGCGGCCGTCGCATTCCAGGGAGCCGTTGATGCTGCGGATCGTCTGGCCGAAGCCGTAGCCGTTGACCATCGCGTTGTGCGGGGTCATGGTGCCCGGACCGTTCTGCGTGTTCCAGTACCAAAGGCCGGTCCGCCACGCCACGGAGGCGTCCTGCTGCACCAGCCACGGGTTGGTCAGCAGGGGTAGGCCCAGGGCGTCGCCGGCGGCCTTGTAGTTGAAGTTCCACGACAGCTGGATCGGGCCACGGCCGTAGTACGCCGCCTGACCGGCGGGACAGCCGTAGGGCTGGCTCGCGTCGCAGTAGTGCGGGTAGTTGGCCTGGTTCTGCTCGACGATGTGCACCAGGCCGCCGGTCTCGTGGTTGACGTTGGCCAGGAACGCCGCCGCCTCCTGCTTCTTGACCGTGTCACTGCCGGTGCCCGCGAAACCTGGGTACGCGCTCAGCGCCGCGACCAGGCCGTTGTAGGTGTAGAAGGGGTTCCGGTTCGGGTACATCTGGTTGAACTGGGCTTCGCTGACCACGAAACCGCCCTGGTTGGGCGGGTTGGACGTCGTGGTCGTGGTGCCCGTGCAGGTGTACGAGTTCCAGTACCAGGTGCTGATCGTCGGGTCGTAGCCCGGGTTGTCGTGCTCGGCGATGTAGAACTTGCCGTCGGTGTACTTCACGATGCTGCCGGCGGCGTAGAACTGGCCCTGCACCCATGCGGGGTAGGAGCAGGTCGGCGGCGGGGGTGTCGTGGTGCCGCCGCCGCAGACTCCCTGGTCGGCCCAGACCTGCGCCGAACCGGGGGTTTCGTTCTGGGTCCACCACTTCGCGGACCAGTTGTGCCCGTTGTGCGAGGCCGTCATGCCGCCGGTGTAGACGGCGGACGCGCTCCACGGCGTGGCACACGCCGCGGCGGAGGCGGAGGTCGTTGCTGCTGCGACGGTCAGTGCCGCCCCGACCACGATGGTGGCGATGGCCGCCACTGCGCGGAATCTCGACACGTGATCTCTTCTTCCGTTCGAGCGCCCTCGGACGTGACTCGGGCCACTCAACCGGATTGGTCTACACCAGTCAAGCGTCAACTACCCCTCATCCGGCACGTACGCGATCACCGACGGGCACACGACGATCCGCTCGCCGTCCGCGTAACCCGGCCGCACGGTGCGCGCGACGGTGTCCACCGCGTCCTCGTCCTCGGTCGGCTCGGTGCCCACCACGTGGTGGCTGCGCGGGTCGACCGGTCGGCCATCGGGCACCACCACCCGCACGCCGGCCGCCGCGAGCAGGTTCTCCGCCTGCCACGCCACGCCCTCGGGCAGCTTGGGCATGAGGTCGGTCAGGCCGCGCACCAGGATGTCCTTCTGCCGGCTCGCGGGCGGCGGGGTGGCGCGGCCCCGGTTGACGCCCGTCGCCGCCGCGCCCAGCAGCACCGCGCCGACCAGCAGGGCCAGGGCGGGCAGGGTCGGCGGCGGCACGGTCGCGGGCACGGCCACCGAGGCCCACCAGCCGTCGGGGGTGGCGTGCGCGCCGACCATGCCGCCACTCGCGACCAACAGCCCCACGGCGGCCTGGTCGACGCCTCCGACCAGCACGGCCACCCGGGGTGTCGCGGTCCGGGACGGCTGCTCGTTGTCGTGCGCCGGCCGCACCACGACCGCGCGGGCACCCGGCGGCAGCACGCCCGCGACCTCGTCGGCGACGGCCACGGAGTCGGTGGCGCGCCGAGCGCTGTCCAGGGCGCTGACCGCGACCGCGCGCACGTCCACGTCGGGCGCGCGGGGCGACAACACCAGGGCGAGGGAGGTGAACGTGATCAGCGCGCCCAGGACGACGAGGGCGATGGCGGTTCGGTACACCCCCTCTAAGGTCGTCCGGTGGGAGCGCGCCCTGAGCGGGCCGTCCGGGTGAATCAGCCCTGCGCAGTCACCGGACCACGGTCCGTGTGCTCGACCAGTCGGGTGAGGAACAGGTCCCACACCCCGCGCGGCAGCTCGTGCCCGGTGTCGGGCAGGACGAGCAGTTCCGCGCCGGGGATCTCCGCGACCAGCGCCTCCCCGTGGCCCAGCGGGAACAACGGGTCCGCGTCGCCGTGCGCGACCAGCGTGGGCGCCTTGATCTCCCCCAACCGGTCCCGCCACGGCTCACCGCCGCCGGCGAGCTCGTGGTTGAGGCTGGAGGCGATGTTCGGCGAGCGGTCGAACACCCGGCCCGCCAACGCCCTCGCCGCGTCCTCGTCCACCGGGCGCGGTCCGAGGAACGGCCGGTTGGCCGCCACCAGGTACTCGACCACCGAGTCGCGGTCGGACCAGTCGGGTTCGGGCGTGCCGCCGGCGGCGAAGTGCTCCAGCAGCGACGGCGCCATCGGCGGCAGGCCGGGCGCGCCGGGGCCGTCTGGACTCGTGGCCACGAGGGTCAGGGTGGCGACGCGGTCGGGGTGGAAGACGCCGATCGCCTGCGCGATGCCACCGCCCATCGACAACCCCACGACGTGCGCCCGCTCGACGCCCAGTGCGTCGAGGATGCCCAGCGGGTCCTCGACCAGTTCGGTGGACGTGTAACCGGGTTCACCGGGCGGGTAGGACGTCGAGCGGCCGGTGTCGCGGTGGTCGTAGCGGACGACGAAGCGCCCGGCCGCGGCCAGCGTCCGGCAGAAGTCGTCCTCCCACAGGTCCATCGACCCGGTCATGCCCATGATCAGCAGCACGACCGGGTCCTCAGCGGAACCAAAGGTCTCCATGCACAGGTCCGCGCCGTTGGCGCGCACGATCCGTTCGGTCACAACAAGACCGTAGCCTCCGCTACGAGTTCTGTCTGATGGAATCGATCTTCGGTGAACGGCATGGCGACGATCCGGTCTACACCAGCCTCGGCGAAGGCCGCGAACCGTTGTGCCGCTTCGGCCGGCTTGCCGGTGATGATCGTCTGGCGGGCGTACTCCTCGGGCAGCCCGTAGTCCGTCATGCCCTTCACGCGCTGGTCGATCACGCTCGAAGGGACGTCCCCCAGCGCCACGGTGACGCCGACCGTGACACCGGGGCGCGGTCGGCCATAGGCAGCAGCCAGTTCTTCCAGTTCCACCAACGCCTTTCCGATGGCGTGCGGCGTGGTGAAAGCCGGGTACCAGTGGTCGCCGAAGCGGGCGGCTCGGCGCAGCGCGGGTTTCCCGCCCCCGCCGACCAGGACCGGCGGCATGGTCGCGCCCGGCGAGAGGGCGATCTCCTTGCCGTGCAACACCGTCTTCTCGCCGCGCACGAGTCCGGGCAGGACCTCCAGGATGGCGTCGGTGCGCTTGCCGCGTTCGGCGAAGGGCACGTCCACGGCGTGCCAGGCGGCCTCGCCGTGCGCCTCGCCGCCGCTGCCCACGCCGAGCAGGACGCGGTCGCCGGAGAGGTGTTGCAGGGTCGCGATCTGCTTGGCGGTCCACGCGGGTTGGCGCAGCGGCAGGACCATGACCCCGAAGCCCAGCTTGACCTTCGTGGTGACGGCGGCGACCGTGGCGTGCACGAGGGTGCTGTCCAGGAACGGGTTCACCGGGATCAGGTGGTCGCCGTGCCACAGCGACTCCAGGCCGAGGCCCTCGGCGTGCTGGGCGAAGGCGATCAGGTCGTGGCCGGGACCGGGCAGCGTGGTGCCGACGTCCATCACCGCACCTCCAGCAGCGTCTTGCCGACGGTGGCGCGGGATTCGATGGCGGCGTGCGCGTCGGCGGCCCGCTCCAGCGGGAACCGCTGCCCGATCACCGGCCGCACGGCGCCTTCGGCGGCGTGGCGCAGGACGGTGGCGACCAGGTCGGCCAGCTCCTCCGGCGTGGGGCGGCGGCCCTCCACCAGGGTGACCCCGCGCTCGGCGGCGCGGTCCGGGTCGACGCCCGCCCACTCGCCGCTGGCCAGGCCGTAGCTGAACATCCGGCCGCCGGGGCGCAGCAGCTCGAACGCGGCCCGCGCGGTCGGCCCGCCGACGCCGTCGAACACCACGTCCACCGGGTCCGTGGTCCAGCCGGGCTCGGTGTAGTCGACCACCTCGTCCGCGCCGAGACCGCGCACGACCTCGCCCTTCTCCGCGCCGCCCGCCGCGCCCACGACGGTGGCCCCGGCCGCCTTCGCGAGCTGGACCAGCAGCGTGCCGACCCCGCCCGCCGCCGCGAGCACCAGGACCCGCTGCCCGGCGACGTCGCCGACGGTGCGCAGGTTGAGCAGGGCGGTGCGGCCGTCGGCCAGCAGCGCGACCGCCGTGTCCAGCGGGACGCCGTCGGGCACGACCACGACCTGGGCAGCGTCCACGGCCACGCGCTCGGCGTACCCGCCCTGGCCGCCGGTCGAGGTGATCACCCGCTGACCGACCAGACCGGGGTCGACGCCCTCCCCGACCCGGGTCACGACGCCCCCGACACCGTTGCCCAGGATCGCGGGCGGGCTGAGCCGGAACGGCCCCTGGCCGGTGCGCCGGTACTGCGTCTCCACGAAGGTGGTGTTGGCGTAGGCCACCTCGACCAACGCCTGCCCGGGGGCCGGCACCGGGTCCGGCGCCTCCCCCGCGACCAGCACTTCCGGTCCCCCGAACTCCCGCATCCACACCGCGCGCACCGCGTCCCCCAATGGGCCGTTCCGACTCGTGGGCACAGCCTGCGACCTCCAGCTAACTGGAGGTCAACATTCGGCCTTGTGGATGTGCGGCGGGTCACCCTACAGTCTCTGGGAGCGCTCCCAGGGAGCGTTCCCAGAAGCGTCGTCAACCGTCAGAGCAGACGGAGGAACCCTGTCCATGAGATCGCTTCCCCCTCCCCGGTGGCGCCGCCAGGCCACCGCGACCCTCGCCGTCGCCGCCCTGACGGGCGCGTTGACCTCGGGCACCGCGCACGCGGCCGACTACGAGCGCCTCCTCAACGGCACGTTCTCCGCCGGCACCGCGGACCCGTGGTGGGCCAGCGCCGGCGTGACCAACCGCGTGGTCGGCGGTGAGCTGTGCTCGGCGGTGACCGGCGGCACCGCGAACCCCTGGGACGCCCTGATCGGCCAGAACGGCGTGCCGTTCGAGGCCGGCCAGTCCTACCGGATGTCGTTCGACGCCTACGCCACGACGCCGCAGTCCATCAACGCCAACGCGGGTGAGGCCGTCGCGCCCTACCGGACCATCGCCCGCCACACCGTGGCGTTGACGACCACCAAGCAGACCTACAGCTTCACCTTCACCCCCGAGCTGGACTTCCCCGCACTGGGCAACGGGCAGTTCTCCTTCCAGCTCGGCGGCAACGCGGCGAACAACACGATCTGCCTGGACAACATCTCGCTGGTCGGCGGCGTGAAGCCACCGAGCAGTGACTACGGACCGCCCCCGAAGAAGATCAACGCCGACCAGGTCGCGTACCTGCCCGGCCTGCCCAAGCGCGCCACCCTGACCTCGACGGCGACCACCCCGCAGACGTGGACGCTGAAGAACTCGGCCGGCACGACCGTGGCGACCGGCCAGACCACGCCCAAGGGCCTCGACGCGGCCTCGGGCGACTCGACGCACGTCATCGACTTCTCGTCCTACGACACCGTCGGCACCGGGTACACGCTGTCCGTCGGCACGGACACCAGCTTCCCGTTCGACATCTCCGCCGACCGGTTCAAGCAGCTGCGCTACGACTCGCTGGCGTTCTTCTACCACCAGCGCAGCGGCATCGAGATCCAGGCGCAGCACGTCGGCGCGACCTACGCGCGTCCCGCCGGGCACCTCAACGTCGCGCCCAACCAGGGTGACAACAACGTGCCCTGCAAGTCCGACGTGCCCTGCGGCTACACCCTCGACGTGCGCGGCGGCTGGTACGACGCGGGCGACCACGGCAAGTACGTGGTCAACGGCGGCATCTCGGCGTGGCAGGTGCTCAACACCTACGAGCGCGCGCTGCGCCTGGGCGACGCGTCCGCGCTGGGTGACGGCAAGCTGAACATCCCGGAGAAGGCCAACGGCGTCCCGGACGTCCTGGACGAGGCCCGCTGGGAGGTCGAGTTCCTGCTGAAGATGCAGGCGCCCGACGGCATGGTCCACCACAAGATCCACGACGCCCAGTGGACCGGCCTGCCCCTGCTGCCGCACCAGGACCCGCAGGCGCGGCGACTGTCGGCGACCAGCACGGCGGCGACGCTGAACACGGCGGCGGTGGCGGCGCAGGCGGCCCGCATCTGGAAGACGATCGACCCGACGTTCTCGGCCAAGGCGCAGGCGGCGGCGGTCAAGGCGTACGCGGCGGCGAAGGCCAACCCGAACAAGATCGCCGACCCGAACGACGGCACCGGCGGTGGTTCCTACAGCGACGACAAGCTGGCCGACGAGTTCTACTGGGCGGCGGCGGAGATGTTCGCGACCACCGGCGAGGCGTCCTACCGCGCCGACCTCACCGGCTCGCCCCTCTACAAGGGACAGTCGCTGAACCAGCGCGGTTTCGACTGGGGTTCCACGGGTCCGCTGGGTGACATCACGCTGGCGATCGTGCCCAACGGCCTGCCCGCGGCGGACGTCGCGGCGATCCGGCAGGCGTTCACCACCACGGCCGACGGACTGCTCTCGCAGCTGACGACCCTGGCCTACCCGGCGCCGTACCAGACGGAGAACGGCACCTACGAGTGGGGCTCCAACGGCCTGATCGCCAACAACGCGTCGGTTCTGGCGCTGGCGCACGACTTCACGGGTGCGGCGAAGTACCGCGAGGGCGTGTTCGAGGTCCTGCACTACCTGTTGGGCCGCAACCCGGTCAGCTACTCGTACGTGACCGGCTACGGCACCCAGCCGGTGAAGAACGTCCACCACCGGCACTGGGCCAACCAGCTCGACCAGACCCTGCCGACCGCGCCCCCCGGCGTGCTGTCGGGTGGCCCGAACAGCGGCCTCCAGGACCCGATCGCGGCGCGGCTGCTGCCCGGGTGCAAGCCGCAGAAGTGTTTCGTGGACCACATCGAGGCGTACTCGCTGAACGAGGTCACGGTCAACTGGAACTCGGCGTTCGCGTGGATCGCCAACTGGGCGGCGGAGAAGTCCGGCGGCGCGCCCGCCGACAACACCCCGCCGACCGTGCCCGGCGCCCCCGTGGCGTCGGACATCACCACCACCGGTGCGAAGCTGACCTGGACGGCGTCGACCGACCCGGAGAGCGGCGTCAAGGACTACGACGTGGTCGCGGTCGAGGGTGACGCGCTGCGCGTGGTCGCCACCGTCACCGGCACGACGTACACCGCGACGGGCCTGCGCCCCAACACGGCGTACCGCTTCGCGGTGGTGGCGCGCAACAACGTCGGCCTGCGCTCGGCCATGTCCCCCATCGGGACGTTCATGACCAAGTCCGAGGGTGGGACGTACTGCAAGGTGACGTACACGGCGAACACCTGGCCCACGGGCCTGTCCGCGTACATCACCATCGAGAACACCAGTCCGACCCCGTGGACGTCGTGGACGTTGAAGTTCACGTGGCCCGGTGACCAGAAGCTCCAGCAGGGCTGGTCGGCGGTCTGGTCGCAGTCCGGCAAGGTGGTCACCGCGACCAACGCGTCGTGGAACGGCAACGTCCCGGTGGGCGGCAAGGTCCAGATCGGACTGAACGCCTCCTCGGTCCCGCCACACACGCCACCGACCGACTTCACGGTCAACGGCCAGCCGTGCAGTAGGGGCTGACCGGAGGGGGCCGCCGACCACGCGCCCGGTCGGCGGCCCCTTCACCTCCCGGCGAAGTACTCCTGCAACCGCAGGTGCCGGAACTGGTAACTCCCGCCCACCTGCCGCAGCACACCGCGGCGGTGGGCGTCTTCCATGAACCCCATGAGCCGCCAAGGCATCTTGCGGAACACCCAGAACCAGAACCGCACGATCTCGAACTTCACCCACGCGCACGACAACGGCCACGCCGAGGCGACGAAGAACGCCACCACGACAGCCACCCACATCTGCTCGACCGAGCTGGTCATGGACTGGAACACGAAGGTCAGACCGACCACGGTCGCCAGGCCCAGGGTGAGCGCGATGCGGCGGTCGGCCGCGAGGCTGACCGCGGGGTGGACCGGCACGGCGGCCTTGATCCGGGGCGCGAAGCCGATGTTGACGACCACCGTCGCACCGAGGGCCGCTCCACCGGCCACCTCGAGCCAGGTCACCGCGACCCTCTCGACGAGACCGTTGATCCCGAAACCCACCGCACCCATCACCCCGCCGAAGGCGAGCAACCCCAGCGCGGTCCGCGGGCCGACGAAGCCGTACCGCGGCGAGTGCACGAGCCACTCCTCTCCGCGCCGGGTCAAGCGGGCCACCCCGAGCCACACGAGCCCACGCAGGCCACCCAACACGGCGCCGAGGGTCCCGACCGCCACGCCGGCGATCACGACCAGGACGGCGATCGGCACCACCGTGTCCCGGTCGCTTCCCGCGATCATCAGGATGGTCATCACGGACATGTAGGCCAGCGCGATGAACGCACCGCGGGTCGCCGCCACCAGCACGTGCGGTCCGGGCAGCAGGAGGAACAGCCGCCACCACGCCAGGTCCGCGCCGGGCCGCCGGGCCATGCGGCGGGCGAGGAAGGCGAACCTCCTCAGCGCCCGGTCGGGACGCGGGTACAGCGCCGGGAGGTAGGCGTCGAGCAAGTGGTTCTCCACCGCCTCCGGGGTCTCGTGCACCAGCAAGTCCTCCGGATCGGTTGCCGGCGAGGTGTAGGCGGTCTTGGCGAGGTACACCGCCAACGGCGTCTGGAGAGCGCGGGCCACCGCGCCGTCCGGGTGGTCACGCAGTTCGGACACCACCGGCGCCCAGCGCGTGTCACCCTCGGGCACGCCGGCGGCCAGGTAGTCGGCGGCGGCGGAGGCGTGGACCGTGCCCAACTCGACCACCGCGGCCCGACCGATCGGCACGCCCAACCCACCTACGGTGTCCTCGTACTCCGCCGACCGGCTGGTGAGCACGAGCGGACGCCGGCGGCCGACCGCGCGGGCGATGCCTCGGAACGCCGCCTCCCGGCCCGCGGGCGCGACCTCGTCCAGCCCGTCGAGCACGGGCAGCACCATCCCCTTGTCCACTAACGCCCGCGCGACCTGCGGCCCGAACACGCCCCGCTTGCCGAACGACGGGTGGTCGACGGTGAGCCGGTGGACGATCCACTCCTCGACGTCGTGCTCGGCCGGGTTCCACGCGGACAGCGGCAGCAGCAGCGGCACCGGGTCGCCCGGTCCGCGCCGCTCCGCCAAGCCGATGGTGAGCAGGATCGCCGCGCTGGTCTTGCCCGCGCCGGGCTCGCCGATGACGACCAGCTGCCGCGCGGGCAGTTGGTGGAAGGAGTCGGCCAAGCCGGCGACCGTCCCGTGCAGCCGCAGGCGCTTGACCCGGGTGTCGCCCGCGATCTCGGCGGGCGCGGGCGCGACCGGGCGGCTGGTGGAGGTCCACCGGACGTCCAGCGGACGGGTCAGGCCGCGGGCGTCGGCCTCCCGCTCCCACTGCCGCGCGACCAGCCTGGCGAGGGTGTCCGCGGCCTGCTCCAAGTCGGTGCTCCGACCCGCCCGCACGGCCACGACCAGCGCGATCACGCTGGTCACCAGGCCGGCGAACGCGATCACCGCGCCGGCGACGCTGGCCAGCTTGTCGCCGGTGTCGAGGGCTTCGTCCCTGCCGGACAGCCACAGCAGCAGCCCCACCACGCCGACCGCGAACGCGCCGGCCGCCACCCACCACCTGTGTAAGCCCACGCGGACATGGTGGCGGACCCGACGAGCGCGGTGGTCAGCCGGCCGCCTTCAGGACGTCCAGGAACTCCTCCGCCCCACCGTCCAGGAAGTCGTGGCCCACGTCCAGCGAGCGCACCTCCCAGCCCGGGTCGTTCCGGAAAGCGTCGCGGAACTGCGTGAACGGGCTTTCCTGCGTCTGCTCGCAGTACAGGAACCACCGGTTGGCGACGCCGTCGACGGCCCCGGTCAGGGACGTCCGCTGGAGCAGGGACGCGATCGGGTGGGCGAACGCGCGTTCGTCGAAGAACGGCATCGGGGCCACGCCGCGACCGTCTCCCGCCACGCCGTCGATGTACCACTGCCGCCAGAAGCCGTGCACCAGGTCCCACGCGGACTGGCCGTCCCGGGGCACCAGGGCGTCCACGTAGACCAGGGACTTCACCTTCTCCGGCACGCGGTCGGCGACGCCGGTGATCACCATCCCGCCGTAACTGTGCCCGGCCAGCACGACGTCCTCCAGGCCGTCCATCAGGACGAGCACCTGCTCGACGTGCTCTTCCCAGTTACCGACAGCGCTCAGCGTCGGCGCGTGCACCTGGTGGCCCTGCGCCCGCAGCCGGGCGGTGATCTCCTCGTAGTACCAGCCGCCGTGGCAGGCGCCTGCGATCAGCACGTATGTCGTCATGTGATCGACACTAGATCCGGTTTAGGACATAGGATGTCCGTAATGAACATGCCCGCCCGCATGTTGCGACTCTTGTCACTCCTCCAGGGCCGCCGGGACTGGACCGGCGGCGAACTGGCGGAGCGGCTCGGCGTCACCGACCGGACCGTGCGGCGCGACATCGACCGGCTGCGCGAGCTGGGCTATCCCGTCCACGGCAGCACCGGCACGACGGGCGGGTACCGGCTGGCGTCCGGCCGGGACCTGCCGCCGCTGCTGCTGGACGACGACGAGGCGGTGGCGGTGGCCATCGGGTTGCGGACGGCGGCGGCCACGCGGGGCATGGCGGAGAGCGCGTTCCGGGCGATGGCCAAGCTGGAACCGGTGCTGCCCGACCGGTTGCGGCGGCAGATCGACGCGCTGGGGTCGGCGGTGTCGCGGATCCCGTTCGGCGGCGCGCCCGAGTCCGACCCGGCGGCGCTGGGCGTGCTGGCGGCGGCGTGCCGGGACCGGGAGGCGGTGCGGTTCGCCTACAAGGGCGCGGAGCGCAAGGTCGAGCCGCACAGCCTGGTGACGCTGTTCCGGCTGTGGTACCTGCTCGCGTTCGACCCGGCCAAGGACGACTGGCGGATGTTCCGGGTGGACCGGATCGGCACGCCGCGCACCACCGGGCACCGGTTCCCGCCGCGCGACCTGCCCGAGGAGCCAGGTGCGTTCGTAGCGCGCCGGCTGACGTCCGCGCCCTACCGGTACACCGCGACCGCCCTCGTGCACGCACCTGCCGACGTCGTGGAGGCCCGGCTGGTGGTGGCGCTGCCGGGCAAGGTCGAGCCGGTGACCGCGGGCACGTGCCGGGTGCACCTGGGCGCGGACACCATCGAGCCGATCGCCGCCGACCTGCTGCTGTGCGCCGCCGAGTACACCCTGGACGCGTCGGACGAGGTGGTCGGGGCGCTGCGGGCGGTGGGCGCGCGGCTCAGCGGTACGCGTCCTGGCCCACCGGCCGCACCAGGATCTCGTTGACGTCCACAGTGGATGGTTGGGAGACGGCGTAGAGCACGGCCCGCGCCACGTCCGCCGGCGCGAGCTTCGGGTCGCCCAGCCGCGAGGCCGGGATGCCGCCGGTGTCGGTGAGCCCCGGCTGGACCAGCGTCACCCGCACGCCCGTGCCGACGCACTCGGCGCGGATCGCCTGCGCCAGCCCGGTGACCGCCCACTTGGTCGCCGAGTACAGGTTGCCCGGCCGCACCCCGCGCCCGGCCGCCGACCCGGTGAGCACCAGGTGGCCGCCGCTGCGGATCAGGGCGGGCAGGGCGGCGCGGGCGGTGAACGCCGGTCCGCACACGTTGGTCAGGACCATGTCGGCCCACTGCGACGGCGGCGCGCCCCGCGAGGACGTGAACGAGGTGACGACGCTGGTGCCCGCGTTGGCGAACACGACGTCCAGCCGCCCCCAGTCCTCCTCCACCCGCCCGACCAGCGCGGCGACCTGCTCCCACCGGCGCACGTCGCAGGAGGCCACCCACACCCGGTCCGGTCCGCCCAGGCGCGCGGCGTGCTCGGCGAGCTTGTCCACGTCCCGCGCGGTGAGCACCAGCCGGTACCCGGCCTCGGCCGCGGCCTGCGCGGTGGCCAGCCCGATGCCGCGGGACGCGCCCGTGATGAGGAATACCCCTTCACCCATGTCGGCAGGCTACTGCTGGTTGGATCAGCTCACCGCGTTACGCCACCCGAGGCAACAAAACCGCCATCGGCGGCGTCTTTAGTGGCGGACATCCATCGATTGGGGGCACATGAACATCAACCGCAGGTTCGCGCTGGGTCTGGGCTCGGTCGCCGCGGCCGGCGCCGTGCTGGGCACCACCGGCACGGCGGCGGCGCAGGAGACCGACGCCGAGTGGGACGCCCTGATCCCGACCACCGCCGACCTCGCGCGCCGCAAGATCGCGCGGAAGTACCAGCGTGAGACGTACTTCGCGGGCGGCACGTGGTCGTCCTACATCGGCGTGGCCGACCCCGACGGCGTCGTCAAGACGGCCGTGGAGGACAACGCCGACCGGGTGGTCGACGCGTACAGCGTGAACAAGATCGCAGTGGCGGTCGCGGTGCTGGACAAGGTCGACCGTGGCCTGATCACCCTGGACCAGCGGGTGGACGTGACCGCGGCCATCGTGATCCAGGACACCGACGGGATCTTCGGGCTCGACGGGGCGTACCCCAGCTCGGTGACCGTGGGGCACGCGCTGGCGGCGCTGCTGACCGTGTCGGACAACACGGCGGTCCGGCTGTGCGGGCTCGTCGTGCCGGCGCTGGAGCTCAACGAGATCCTGCGTTCGAAGGGTTTCGTGCACACGCAGGTCGTGCCGGTGGCCAACCCGAACCGGTTCTTCCTGGGGACGACCACGCCGCGCGAGACTTTCACGCTGTTGCAGAAGCTGGTGCGCGGTGAGCTGCTGTCGGCCGGGTCGACGGAGCACCTGCTGAAGGTGCTGCGGTCGCTGACGTCGTTCACGGACGGCATCCGGCTCAACCTGTCGTCCGCCGAACGGCTGAACGTGGCCACCAAGGCGGGCTGGTTCGAGGACGGCCGCAACGAAGCGGGCATCGTCTTCGACGCGGCGGGGAAGCCGGTCGTGACGTACTCGCTGTTCGCGTCGGGCCAGTTCACAGGCGACCAGGCGGCGAACGCGGACAACTACAGCGCCACCCACCCGGCCCTCCGCGCCCGAGCCGCCCTGGGCCGCACCCTGTACGACTCGATCCTGCGCATCACCACCACCCAACCCCGCGCGTACTCACCCCAGCCGTACCGCGCCTCGAACGGCGGCTGACCCGGCCGGGTCGCACGTCGCCCCGGGGATGGACGACGTGCGACCCGCCCGTTGTGGACGCACTCCGGTCCTTTCAGGCCCGTCTTTGTCGGTACCTCGTGGGATGATGGAAGCGGGGGCCGGAGGCCGGCACGCCGCAAACCAACGGCCCACCGAGGCAGCCCACTCCACCCTCCTCACGCCACGCTCTTCGCCGCCCACCCTCTTCGCGCCCACTCTCTTCGCGCCCACTCTCTTCGCGCCCACTCGGCCCCGCCGCCACTCGCCGCTGCCACTCGCCTCCGCCGCCACTCGCCCCGGCTGCCACTCAGCTCGACCCAACTTGCCCGCCCAGCCCCGGTCCGGCGGCGCTCCGCGTCGGCGCAACCAGACACGA
Source organism: Saccharothrix sp. CCNWYY140 (assembly GCF_037401995.1). Taxonomy (NCBI): domain Bacteria; kingdom Bacillati; phylum Actinomycetota; class Actinomycetes; order Pseudonocardiales; family Pseudonocardiaceae; genus Saccharothrix; species Saccharothrix sp. CCNWYY140. The sequence continues at coordinate 15,589 of NZ_JBBEGC010000043.1, read as the reverse complement.
CCCGGCTCGACCCAACCCGGCTCGCCCCGGCGCGGCTCGCCCCGGCGTGGATGGCTCGGCGTGGATGGCTCGGCGTGGATGGCTCGGCGTGGATGGCTCGGCGTGGATGGCTCGGCGTGGATGGCTCGGCGTG
>NZ_JBBEGC010000043.1:0-15356 GCF_037401995.1 Saccharothrix sp. CCNWYY140 | reverse complement strand
GGTGGCTCGGCGTGGGTGGGTGGCGCGGGGCAAGTGGCGCGGTGCCGGGCGGGGCGCTCGGCGCGGGCGGCTCGGCGCAGGGCGGGTGGCGCGGCGGGCCGGCTTGGTGGGGCGCGACCGCGGGCATGGCGTGGCTAGCGTGGCGCGTCCCTGCCTTGTTCGGCGCGGCGGGCGAGGTGTCGTGGCGTGACGTGGTGGGCGCGGGCTGGCCGGCGCGGCATAGCGGGTGCGGCGCGGCGCGGCAGGCGTGACGCGGCATGGCCCAGCGGGCGCGGCGCGGCAGGCGCGGCGCGGCGCGGCAGGCGCGGCGCGGCACGGCAGGCGCGGCACGGCAGGCGCGGCACGGCGGGGCTGACCTGGCGCGGCGGGCGTGGTGCGGGTCGGGGTGGTGGTGTTGGGAGGCAAAGCGGGGCTTGGCCTCCGGCCCCCGGTTCCATTGTCCCACGGGGGACCGACACTTCCGGATGTCCGGAGGAGTCGTTACGCCGGGTGGGTGGTCGGTGCTACTCGTCGGTATCAGGAGCGGCCCGGTGTGCTCTTCTGCACTGAGAGCATTCGGGGGAATGGGGACTCTCGGTATGTCCGAGTTGCTGCACCTGCACGCCGAGCAGCGGGGAACACGGCCACCGCTGCGGAAGTCGCGCGAGATCCAGGGGAACGTGCTCGCCGCGTTCAACAAAGACCACCAGCAGTTCCGCTTCCTGCGGTTCACCGACGGCAAGCTCGGCCGCACCTGGCTCGCCGCCATGATCGGGTACCTCTCCGTCACCGCCGACGTCGAGGACTTCAACGAGGCCTTCTCGCTCGGTCGGGCCATGTTCGGGGCCGATCCGCAGAGCCTCAAAGCCACCTGGGCGAACCTGTCACTCACACCCGAAGGCCTGGTCAAGCTCGCGGTCAACCCGACGGCCGTCGCCGAAGACCTCCGGGTGCGCGACCCCGAGTTGTGGGTGGGGGCCGAAGCGCGTGCCGACGTCACCGGGGATGACCCGGAAGAGTGGTTGTTCGGTCGGTCCGAGCAGCGCATCCACGCCGTGGTCACGGTGGCGTCCGACTGCACCGAGCGCCTCCAGGCCGTCGACACCATGCTCGACCTCCTGGACGACCTCCTCGGCGTGGTCAAGGTGCACCAAGAGCTCGGCGAGACGCTTCCCGGGCCGCTCAAGGGCCGCGAGCACTTCGGGTTCAAGGACGGGATCTCGCAGCCGGGCATCCGGGACTTCCACGAGGAAGATCCCCACCGGCCCGGTCACCGCCTCGGGCACGCGGGCGCGTTGCTGGTCAAGCCTGGCGAGTTCGTCTTCGGGCACGACTCCGAGCGCGGCGACGAGAGCGACCGCACCGCCCGTTGGCTGCACAACGGGTCGCTCCAGGTGGTCCGCCGCCTCACCCAGGACGTCGCGGGCTGGCGCGAAGCCCTCGAAGAGCACGCCGACGCGCTGGGTGTCACGCCCGACGAGATGGGCGCGCTGCTGATCGGGCGTCACCAGGACGGGCGACCGCTGGCCGAAGCGACCGACCCCGCCCTCGGCCTGGGCCCGGACCGCAACGACTTCGACTACGCCGACGACCCGTGGGGCGAGCGGACGCCGTGCCCGGCGCACATCCGCAAGACCAACCCGCGCTCGTTCACCTACCGCGCGCCCACCCAGCGGCGCATCCTCCGGCGCGGCATTCCGTTCGGCCCGCCCTACGACGACAACCCGCACGCCGAGCGCGGGCTGCTCTTCGTCGCCCACTGCACGTCGATCCGCGAGCAGTTCGAGTTCCAGCAGCGGGTCTGGGCGAACAACCCGGAGTTCGCCGGTGGCGCGGACGGCGCACCTACCGGCACCGACCCGGTCATCGGTGGCGCGGGCGGTGCGCGGTTCGGGGGCACCGAACTGGCGTTCCCCCGGTTCGTCCGCACGACCGGCGCCCTGTACGCCCTGGTCCCGTCGGTCAGCACGCTGCGGCTGCTGGCCGCGGGCCGGGAACTGCCCCGCTAGGGGAGGGCCGGTCGTGGCCGCCGTCCACGACCGGCCCCAAGGCACAAACGGCTACCCAGCTGCGACCGGCTGCCAGCCGGAGGCGTGCCGGCGAACCAGGTCGGCGGCGACGGCGGAGAAGTCCGCCGCCCAGACATCCGCGTTGAACACCTCCACCTCGACGTCACCGGAGTAGTACGGCGCCACCAGCGCGGTCAGCCAAGGCAGGTCAATATGCCCGTCCCCCGGCAGACCCCGTCCCAGCAGCACGTCCGCGGGCAGCGGCGTGATCCAGTCGCACACCTGGTAGGAGAAGATCCGGCCGGCGGCGCGCTCGACCTGCGCGGGCAGGTCCGGGTCCCACCACACGTGCAGCGCGTCGACCACGACACCCACCACCTCGGCCGGGAACTCCGAAGCCAGGTCCAGCGCCTGACCCAACGTCGACACCACACCCCGGTCCGCGCAGAACACCGGGTGCATGGGCTCGATCGCCAACCGCACCCCCGACTCCGCCGCGTAAGGCGCCAAGACCGCCAACGCGTCGGCAACCCGCCGCCGCGCGCCGATCAGGTCCCGGTCGGGCACGCCGCCGGGCACCAGCACCAGGCAGTCGGCACCCAGCGCCGCGGCCTCGTCGATGGCCTTCCGGTTGTCCGCCAACGCTTCCCGCTGGTCCACGCCGGTGAAGAACCCGCCCCGGCACAGCGACGACACCCGCAGCCCGGCCTCGCCGACCAGCCGCGCGGTCTTGTCCAGCCCGAACTCCGCCACCGGTTCCCGCCACAGCCCGATGGACCCGATCCCGTGCCGCACGCACACGTCCACCGCCTCGGCGACCGTCGCGCGCTTGACGGTGGCCTGGTTGAGCGACAGCCTCACGACAGCACCCCCAGCAGCCGCCCCCACCGGTCCGCCGCGAGCTCCGGGTCCGCCAGCAGCCCGGCGGCGTCGGCCAGCCGCAGCGTCTCGCCCAGGTGCACAACGGACCGCGCCGACTGGAGACCACCCACCATCGACCAGGCGTCCTGGAAACCGTTGAGCCAGGCCAAGAACACCACGCCGGTCTTATAGTGGAACGTGGGCGCGCCGAAGACGTGCCGGGACAAAGCCACTGTGGGTTCCAAGACCTCCCGGAACCCGGCCACGTCACCGGAGTCCAGCACGTGCAGCGCGGACGCGGCGGCGGGCGCGATCGGGTCGAAGATGCCCAGCAGCGCGTCGCTGTGCCCGACCTCGTCGCCCCCGATCAGCTCGGGGTAGTTGAAGTCGTCGCCGGTGTAGCACCGGACACCGGGCGGCAGCGCCCGCCGCAACGACACCTCGTGCGAGGCGTCCAGCAGCGACACCTTGACACCATCCACTTTGGATGGATAGGTGTGGATGAGGTCGAGGAAGTGCTTGGTCGCCTCGGCCACGTCCGTCGAACCCCAGTACCCGGTCAGGGCGGGGTCGAACGCCGGACCCAGCCAGTGCAGGATGACCGGCTCGGACACCTGCTCCAGCAGAGCGCCGTAGACCCGTTGGTAGTCCTCGGGTCCGCGCGCGACGGCCGCGAGCTTGCGGCTGCACATCAGGATCGGCTGCACGCCCAGAGCGGTCACCGCGTCGAGCTGCTCGGTGTAGGCGGTCAGCGGGTCGGCGGTGTCGTGGTCGGTGCCCACGCCCGCCGCGATCCGGCCACCCGCCTCGGCCGCGCCGCGCCGGATCAGCTCCAGCGCGGTCGGCCAGTCCAGGCCCATGCCGCGCTGGGCGGTGTCCATCGCCTCCGCGACCCCGAAACCGAGGTCCCACAGGCGGCGGCGGAACGCGAGGGTGGCGTCCCAGTCGAGCTTCGCGGGCGCGCCCGGGGTGTTGTCGGCGAACGGGTCGGCGACGACGTGCGCGGCGGCGAACGCGACCCGCGTCTTCGGCGGACCGGCCGGTGGACCCCAGTCCTTGGGCGGGTTCAGGACGTGCTCGGTGAAGGTGCCGTCGGCGTGCGGCAGGCGGACGGTGGTCACGCGGGCACCTCGATCCGGCGGCCGGTGCGGGAGGACTCCAGGCCCAGCGCGGCCAGGCGGACGTCCCGCGCGCCGGCGCGGAAGTCGTGCCGGTAAGGCAGGCCGCGGTGGACGTGGGTGAGGAAGTCCTCCCACTGCACGCGGAACCCGTTGCCGAACTCCTCGTTGTCCGGCACCTGCTGCCACTGCGCGCGGAAGTCGTGCGGCGAGGGCACGTCCGGGTCCCACACCGGTTTCGGCGTGACCTCCCGCGGCTGCACCACGCAGTTGCGCAGCCCCGCGACCGCGCTGCCGTGCGTGCCGTCGACCTGGAACTCCACCAGCTCGTCGCGCCGCACGCGGGTCGCCCACGACGAGTTGACCTGCGCGACCACTCCCCCGGCCAGCTCGAAGATCGCGTAGGCCGCGTCGTCGGCGGTGGCGGCGTAGGGCTGCCCCTGCTCGTCCCACCGCCGCGGGACGTGCGTGACCGCCCGCGCGGTCACCGCCTCCACCGGCCCGAAGAGGCCTTCCAGCAGGTAGGACCAGTGGCAGAACATGTCCACGACGATCCCGCCGCCGTCCTCGGCCCGGTAGTTCCAGGACGGGCGCTGGGCGGTCTGCCAGTCGCCCTCGAAGACCCAGTAGCCGAACTCGCCCCGGATGGACAGGACCCGGCCGAAGAACCCGGAGTCCACCAGGCGGCGCAGCTTCCGGATGCCGGGCAGGTAGAGCTTGTCGGCGACCACGCCGTGCCGGACGCCCTTCTCGTCGGCCAGCCGGGCGAGCTCCAGGACTTCCTCGGGCGAGGACGCGACCGGCTTCTCGGTGTAGACGTGCTTGCCCGCCGCGATCGCCTTCGACAGCGCGGCGACGTGGGCGGAGGTGACCTGGGCGTCGAAGTAGACCTCGGTGGCCGGGTCGCCCAGGGCGGTGTCGAGGTCGGTGGTCCAGTTCGGGAGGTCGTGGCGGGCGGCGAGGTCCTTGAGCTTGTCCGGGTTGCGGCCGACCAGGACGGGCTCGGGCAGCAGGACCGTGTCGGGGTCGACGCGGACCCCGCCGCGTTCGCGGATGGCGAGGATCGAGCGGACGAGGTGCTGGCGGTACCCCATCCGCCCGGTCACCCCGTTCAGCACGACCCCGATCGAGCGCACTGCCATGCGTACCTCCGAGCCGATGTGGAAAGCGCTTTCCACACGCTACGGTCGGCCTGTCGTGGACGTCAACCACGCCGCTCGGGTTAGGCTTCGCGCCCGAGCCACGAGGAGGAGCCGTTGACGTCCCGGCAGGTCACGCTGGTGGAAGTGGCGAAGCACGCGGGTGTCTCGCTGGCCACCGCGTCGCGCGTGCTCAACGGCAGCACCCGCCAGGTGAGCGACGAGCTGCGCGAACGCGTGGTGGGCAGCGCCCGGCGGCTCGGGTACCTGCCCAACGCCTCCGCCCAGGCCCTGGCCCGCAACAGCAGCGTCCTGGTCGGCCTGGTCGTGCACGACATCGCCGACCCCTACTTCTCCAGCATCGCCGCCGGCGTCACGCGGATCGCCGAGGAGGCCGGGCTGGTCGTCGTGCTGGGCACCACCGGCCGCGACCCGGGTCGCGAGGTCGAACTCCTGCACACCCTGCGTGCGCACCGGGCACGGGCCGTGGTCATCGCGGGCACCCGCACCACCGACCGGGCCGCCGCGAGCCGGCTGGCCGACGAGATCGCCGCGTTCACCACCCAGGGCGGTCGGGTCGCGGCCGTGTCGCAGGCCAAGCTGGGCATCGACACCGTCGTCCCCGGCAACCGCGCCGGCGCCCGCGCCCTGGCCACCGAGCTCACCGCCCTGGGCCACCGGAGGTTCGCCGTGCTCGCCGGCCCCCAGGACCTGGTGGTGGCCCGGGACCGGCTCGCCGGGTTCCGGGCGGGCCTCGCGGAGGCCGGCGCCGCCGAGCCGTTCGTCGTCCACGGCGACTTCACCCGGGACGGCGGCCACGCGGCGGCTCGGGAGCTGCTCACCGCCGGAACCGGCGCCACCTGCGTGTTCGCCGTCAACGACGTCATGGCGATGGGCGCGATGGCGGCCCTGCGCGAGCACGGCCTGCGGGTGCCCGAGGACGTGTCGATCGCGGGCTTCGACGACATCCCGACCCTGCGCGACCTGGCCCCCGGCCTGAGCACGGTCCGGCTGCCGCTGGAGGAGATGGGCGAACGCGCCGCGCGACTCGTCCTGGACGACCACCCGACCGCCCGCACGGTCCGCGCCCCCGGCGAGGTGGTACTGCGTGCGAGCACTTCGTCACCCTCCGGAACCGGACTGCGCTGACCCGCGTCGACTCTCTAAACTCAGACCTGTAGTCCGACCACCCCTTGCTAGGAGTGATCACCTCCGTGCGCGACGCGCAATCGCCTGGATGCAGTACTGAGCCGGGTCCGACACCCGGCTTGCCGCAAGACCCGAGCCCCCGTGGGGGTGCCCGGTGACCGGGATCCTGCTCAGCCTGCTGGGCCTGGTCGCCGTCGTGGCGCTGACGATCGGCACGTTCATCGCCGTCGCCGCCGAGTTCTCGCTGACCGCGCTGGAGCGCAGCACCGTCGAGTCGCACGTCGCCACCGTCGGCGACGCCAAGGCCAAGACGGTGGAGAAGGCGCACCGGTCGCTGTCGTTCCAGCTGTCCGGCTCGCAGCTGGCCATCACGTTCACCACGCTGATCACCGGTTTCATCGCCGAGCCCGCCATCGCCGAGCTGGTCTCGCCCGCGCTGGCCCTGGTGGGCGTGCCGGAGCCGGTGGCCCGGCCGGTGTCGCTGGTCGTCGCGCTGGCGCTGGCCACGGCGCTGTCGATGGTGTTCGGCGAGCTGGTGCCCAAGAACCTGGCCATCGCCAAGCCGCTGGAGACCGCGCGGGCCGTCGCGGGCCTGCAAGCCGGGTTCACGGCGGTGTTCCGCTGGCTGATCACGGGGCTCAACGGCGCGGCGAACTGGCTGGTCCGGCGCATGGGCGTGGAACCGGCCGAGGAGCTGGCCTCCGCGCGGTCGCCGCAGGAGCTGGGCGCGCTGGTCCGCTCCAGCGCCGAGCAGGGCACGATCGACGAGGGCACGGCGACCCTGCTGGACCGGTCGCTGCGCTTCGGCGACCGCACCGCCGACGAGCTGATGACCCCGCGAGTGCGGGTGGAGTCGCTGCGCGCCGACGCGACCGTGCTGGACCTGCTGGCCAAGGCCCGCGAGACCGGCTTCTCCCGGTTCCCGGTGCACAACGGCGACCTGGACGAGGTGCGCGGCATCGTGCACGTCAAGCAGGCCTTCAACGTGCCGCGCAACCAGCGCGCCACCACGCCGGTCTCCGCGCTGACCCGGCCGGTGCAGACCGTGCCGGAGACGCTGGAGGGCGACGCGCTGCTGGACCGCCTGCGCGCGTCCGGCCTCCAGACCGCGCTGGTGGTCGACGAGTACGGCGGCACGGCGGGCATGGTGACCCTGGAGGACCTGGTCGAGGAGATCGTCGGCGACGTGCGGGACGAGCACGACCGCCGCGAGGGCTCGCCGGTCCGGGCGCTGGGCGCGGACGGCTGGCTGGTGTCCGGCCTGCTGCGCGACGACGAGGTGGCCGAGGCGACCGGGTTCCGGATGCCGGAGGGCGACTACGAGACCCTGGCCGGCCTGGTGCTGGCGCGGCTGGGCCGCATCCCGGACGTCGGCGACGAGATCCGGGTGGACGACTGGCGCATCACCGTGGTGCAGATGGACAAGCACCGCGTGGCCGAGTTGCGCGTCTCGCGCGCGGAACCGGAGGTGGCGCGGTGAGCGTCCTGGTGATCCTGCTGCTGTTGGCGGGCAACGCCTTCTTCGTCGGCGCCGAGTTCGCGATCATCACGGCGCGCCGCGACCGCCTGGAGACGCTGGCCCAGCAAGGCAGTTCCCGGGCGCGGGTGGTCATCAAGGCGGGCCGCGAACTGCCGTTGCTGATCGCCGGGGCGCAGCTGGGCATCACGCTGTGCTCGCTGGGCCTGGGCGCGCTGGGCGAACCGGCGGTGGCGTCGATGCTGGAGGCCCCGTTCCACTCGGTCGGCCTGCCGCCGGCCGTGCTGCACGGCGTGGCGTTCGCGATCGCGCTGGTCATCGTGGTCGCCCTGCACACCGTGCTGGGCGAGATGGTCCCGAAGAACCTGGCCATCGCCGGCCCCGAGCGCACCGCGCTGCTGCTGGTGCCCGTGCACTACTGGTTCTGCAAGCTGGTCGCACCGCTGCTGCGCGGTTTCACCGTGGTGGCGACGCTGGTGCTGCGGCTGGTCGGGGTGACGCCGAAGGAGGAGCTGGAGTCGGCGTACACGCGCGACGAACTGGCGCTGCTGATCGCCCAGTCCCGCCAGGAGGGCCTGCTGGAGGACTCGGAGCACCGGCGGCTGACGCAGACCCTGTCGTCGGCGGAGCGGACCGTGGCCGACGTGCTGGTGCCGCTGGACCGGGTCACGTCCGTGCCGGCCCGGCCGACGATGGGCGACGTCGAGGCGGCCGTGTCCGCGACCGGGTTCTCCCGGTTCCCGGTGCGCGGCGAGGGCGGGACGCTGGTGGGCTACCTGCACGTGAAGGACGTGCTGGACCTGGCCGACGCGGACCCCTCGACGCCGTTGCCCGCCTCGCGGGTGCGCGGGTTGCCCGAGGTCGCCGTGGACGCCCGGCTGGACGGGGCGTTGGCCGCGCTGCGGCGGGCGCAGAGCCACCTGGCCAAGGCCGTGACGGCGGACGGCGAGGTGCGGGGCGTGGTGGCGCTGGAGGACCTGGTGGAGGAGTACGTGGGCACCGTCCGGGACGGCACCCACGTGTACCGAGAGCTTTGATGCCACCGTGGCACAACTTGGCACCACTTGAGGCTTGCCCTTGGCACCAAAGTGGTGCCATAGTTGCGTCATGGACCTCACGCCGTACGTCGACAACCTCCGCCGCGAGCTGGCGGTCGCCGCCGAGGCCGTCGGCGACGAGGCCCGCGCGCTCGCCGACCGCCTGACCTCCCAGGTCGACGCGGCGACCCGGCTGACGCTGCTGGAAGCGCTTTCCAGCGCCGCCGCCGAGATCACCCGCGACCTCGCGCCCGGGTCCGTGGACGTCCGGCTGCGCGGCCGTGACCCCGAGTTCGTCGTCACCCCGCCGCCGCACACCGCGCCCGAGGCGCCCGCCCAGCCCGCTCCCCCGCCGCCGCCCGTGGACGACGACGGCGCCATGACCCGCATCAACCTCCGCCTGCCCGAGCACCTCAAGCAGCGCGTCGAGGAGGCCGCCGCCACGGCCGGCATCTCGGTCAACTCCTGGCTGGTCCGCGCCGCGTCCGCCGCGCTCGACCAGGGCGTCCGCCAGCCGACCACGCTGTTCGGCCAGCGCTACACCGGCTGGGTCCGCTAACCGCACCCGCCCGCCACCAGGGAAAACGCTTACCACACCCACTACCAGGGGACAGCCATGCCTGTTTTCGCCACGCCCGGACCGATCTCCGTGACCCTCGAACTGGTCGTCGGCCCCACCCGGATCACCGCGTCCGACCGCGCCGACACCGTGGTGGAGGTGCGCCCGACCAACCCCGGCCGGGAGGGCGACGTCAAGGCCGCCGGTCAGACCCGGGTGGAGTTCGACGGCGGTCGGCTGCTGGTCAAGACGCCCAAGCCGCGCGGCATCTTCAACAAGGGCGGCTCGGTGGACGTCACGATCGAGGTGCCGACCGGGTCCAGCGTCCGGGGCGACACCGCGCTGGGCGACCTGGAGACCCGCGGCGGGCTCGGCGAGGTCCGGTTCCGGACCGCGACCGGCACCCTGTCCGTCGAGCGCTCCGGGCCGCTGCACCTGCGGACCGCGATGGGCAACGTCGGCGTCAACCACGTCACCGGCACGGCCGACGTGCTGACCGGGTCCGGCGACCTGCGCGTGGAGCACGTCGACGGGGACGCCGCGGTCAAGAACTCCAACGGCCACACCAGGGTCGGCGAGGTCACCGGCGACCTGCTGGTGAAGTCGGCCAACGGGGACATCTCCGTGGACCTGGCGCGCGGGGACGTCACCGCCACCACCGCCAACGGCAGCATCCGCGTGCACGAGGTGGTGCGCGGCAAGGTCGTGATGGAGACCTCCGTGGGCCAGTTGGAGGTCGGCATCCGCAACGGCACCGCGGCGTGGCTGGACCTGAGTTCCGTGCTGGGCGCCGTGCACAGCTCGCTGGAGGCCGCGCCCGGCCCCGATCCCGCCACCGAGACCGTCGAGGTCCGGGGGCGCACCGGCTTCGGCGACATCGTCGTGCGCCGGGCCATTCCCAACCAGGAGGACGACTCATGACCGACCTGACCGACCGGTGGGGCACCCACCCCGCGCAGTTCTGGCTGCGCGGCGAAGACCCCGCCCGACCGGTCGAGTTCGACGAGAAGACCGGCATGTGGAACGTGTACGGGCACGAGGAGGCCTGCCAGGTCCTCGGTGACGCGAAGACCTTCTCCTCGGCCCACGTGCAGGACCTGTTCCCGGTGCAGGTGGACCAGTCGCTGCGCGAGGGCAACCTCCTCGACCTCGACCCGCCCGACCACCGCAAGCTGCGCAACCTGGTGAGCAAGGCGTTCTCCGGCAAGGTCGTCGCCGACCTGGAGCCGCGCATCACCGCCCTGACCCACGAGCTGCTCGACCAGGTCGACACCGACCGGTTCGAACTGGTCACCGACCTGGCCTACCCGCTGCCCGTGATCGTCATCGCCGAGCTGCTGGGCCTGCCCGCGAGCGACCGGGAGCTGTTCCGCGAGTGGGTGGACAAGCTGTTCGCCCAGAACAACGAGTTCTCCCTGAACGACTCCCCGGAGAAGATGGCCGAGGACTTCGCCGAGGCCTCCGCGGGTCTGGTGCCCCTCCAGGAGTACCTGCGGGAGCACATCAAGGCCCGCCGCGGGAACCCCGGCGAGGACCTGATCTCCGGTCTCGTGCAGGCCGAGGTCGACGGGCAGCGGCTCAACGACAACGAGGTCGTCAACTTCTCGATGGTGCTCCTGGTCGCGGGGCACATCACCACCACCATGCTGCTGGGCAACACGACCCTGTGCCTGGACGCCCACCCCGCGCAGCGGGAACGGGTCCGCGCCGACCGGTCGCTGGTGCCGGTGGCGATCGAGGAGTCGCTGCGCTTCTTCACCCCGTTCGCGGCCCTGGCGCGGGCCACCACCACACCGGTGACCGTGGGTGGCCAGGACATCCCGGCCGACCAGCTGCTGATGGTCTGGTTGTCCGCGGCGAACCGCGACGGCCGCAGGTTCGCCGACCCGCACCTGTTCGACGCCGGCCGCGACCCCAACCCGCACCTCGGCTTCGGCCGCGGCATCCACTTCTGCGTCGGCGCGCCGCTGGCCCGCCTCGAAGGCCGCGTCGCCGTGAACGCCCTGCTCGACCGCTTCCCCGGCCTGCACGTGGACCCCGACCAGGCGCCCACGTTCATGCCCTCGCCCACCATGACGGGCGTCAAGACGCTGCCGCTGCGCGTCTGATCTTCTTCTTCCGCAAGACCTTCTGAGGGGAACCCATGACCATCTCGGCCTTTGGGCTGCGCAAAAACTTCGGCGACAAGGTGGTGCTCGACGGCATCGACCTCGACGTCGCCGAGGGCACGGTCTTCTCGCTGCTCGGCCCCAACGGGGCGGGCAAGACCACCGCGGTGCAGATCCTGTCCACGCTGATCACCGCCGACGCGGGCGAGGTGCGCGTCTGCGGGCACGACCTGCGCACCGACCCGGACGGCGTGCGCTCGGTGATCGGCGTGACCGGCCAGTTCTCGGCGGTGGACGGACTGCTCACCGGCGAGGAGAACCTGAACCTGATGGCCGACCTGCGCCACCTGCCGCGTCGGGACGGCCGGGCGTTGACGAAACGGCTGCTGGAGCGGTTCGAGCTGGTGGAGGCCGCGCGCAAGCCCGCGTCCACCTACTCCGGTGGCATGCGCCGGCGGCTGGACCTGGCGATGACGCTGGTCGGCGACCTGCGGGTGATCTTCCTGGACGAGCCGACCACCGGCCTGGACCCGCGCAGCAGGCACGTGCTGTGGGACATCATCCGGCAGCTGGTCGGGCAGGAGGGCGTGACGATCTTCCTCACCACCCAGTACCTGGAGGAGGCCGACGAGCTGGCCGACCGGATCGCCGTGCTGGACGGCGGGAAGCTCGTCGCGCAGGGCACCGCGGCCGAGCTGAAGCGGCTGGTGCCCGGCGGTCACGTCAGCCTGCGGTTCGCGGACGTGCCCACCCTGGACCACGCGCTGCGGGTGCTGGGCGCGGGCAGCCCCGACCCGGAGGCGCTGACGTTGCAGGTGCCCGGGGACGGCGGGGTGCGGTCGCTGCGCGCCCTGCTGGACCGGCTGGACGCGGCGGCGATCGAGCCGGACGGGCTGACCGTGCACACACCCGACCTGGACGACGTGTTCTTCGCCCTGACCTCGCAGGGGAGCACCCGATGAGCGCGGCCACCTTCTCCGACTCCATGACCATGCTGCGCCGGGACTTCAAGCACCAGCAGCGCTACCCGGTCATGGCGATCTCCGGCCTGTTCACGCCGGTGTTCATGATGCTGCTGTTCGTCTACGTGTTCGGCGGGGCGATGCTGACCACCGTCGGCGACAGCACGTACGTGAACTACCTGGTGCCCGGCATCCTGGTGATGGCCGTGGGCGCGAGCAGCGCGGGCACCGCGATCAACATCTGCGTGGACATGAACGAGGGCATCATCGCCCGCTTCCGCACGATGGCCATCGCCCGCGTCTCGGTGCTGACCGGCCAGGTACTGGGCGCGGTGATCCGGACGATGGCCACGCTCGCCCTCGTCACGGGGGTGGCGCTCCTGATCGGCTTCCGACCGCAAGCGTCTTTCACGGAGTGGCTCCTGGCGGTCGCGGTGCTGCTCATGCTCACGCTGGCGTTGACGTGGCTAGCCGTGGGCGGCGGTCTGGCGGCAAAGAAACCAGAAGGTGCCAACGGGTTCTCCCTCCCGCTCCAGTTCCTGCCGTTCATCAGCAGCGCGTTCGTGCCGACCGAGTCGATGTCGCCGGCGGTGGCGTGGTTCGCCGAGCACCAGCCGTTCACGCCGGTGATCGACACGCTCCGGGGCGTGCTGAACGGGACGCCGGTGGGCGACAGCGCGTGGCTGGCCATCGGCTGGTGCACGCTGGCGGCGGTCGGCGGCTACCTGTGGTCGCGCAAGCTGTACAACCGCGACCCGTCCCGCTGACCTGGGGGGATGATCGACGCGGGGGCCGGTGGGGTGCCCCCGCGTCGACGCGCGTGAACCCGATCGGCGCGGGCGACTGATAACAGGGCGAACGCCACACGCCCGAAAGGCCACCATGACGACAACCGACGCGGAGATCATCGAACGCTCCCGGCGCCAGCCGGAGGCGTTCGCCGAGATCTTCGACCGGCACGCACCGCACATCCAGCGGTACCTGGCCCGGCGGCTCGGCCGCGAGGTCGCGGACGACCTCGTCGCGGAGACGTTCCTCGCCGCCTTCGACAAGCGCGAGCGCTACGACCTCGGCCGGCCCGACGCCCGACCGTGGCTGTACGGGATCGCCACCAACCTCGTCGGCCAACACCGCCGCGACGAGGTGAGGCGCTTCCGCCTGCGCGAAGCCGGCACCCCCGACGAGTCCGGCCACGCCGACCGCGTCGCCACGAGGGTCACCGCGCAGTCCCTGCGCACCCCTCTGGCCGACGCGCTGGCCGGCCTGACCCCCGAGGACAGGGACGTCCTGCTGCTGGTCGCCTGGGAGGAGCTGAGCTACGAGGAGGTCGCCGGGGCGCTGTCCATCCCGGTCGGCACCGTCCGCTCCCGCCTCCACCGAGCCCGCCGCAAGGTCCGTGAGGCGCTCGGAAACCCCACCGCCCTAGAGGAGTTGCTGAGCAATGGATGACCTGACCCTGGTCCGAACCCTGCGCGAAGACCACCCCCTACCCACCCCCACCGACCTGTCCCCAGCCCGCACCCGCCTGCTCACGGCCATCGCAGCCGCACCATCCGCCGAGGTTGTCGGTACCAGCCGGCAGAATGCCCCCCAGGGGACTTCCCGGCCCACTGTCGTACCCACGTGGGACAATGGAACCGGGGGCGCAGCCCAAACCGGAACCGGTGGCGCAGCCCAAACCGCACCCCGCTCCCCCGCCTCCCCCACCAAGCGCCGCAAGCGCGGCTACCTCCTGGCCGGCGCCTCCACCCTCACCGCCGCCGCAGCCGTGGCGGCCGTCCTCACCCTCGCCCCCGTCGACGTGGTCACCGGGACCCAACCCCCCGCCGCGAGCGCCGCCGAGGTCCTCAACCACGCCGCCGCCAAGGCCCGAACGGAACCGTTCGTCGAACCCCGCCCCGACCAGTTCGTCTACCACGGCTCGACCACCGGCGACCAGAACACCGGCCTGTGGCTGTCCGTGGACGGCACCCGCGACGGCGCCATCGCGTCCCCCGACGGCCTCACCCCGCTCCCCGGCTGCCGCGACGGCGTCCGAGCGGTCGCGAAGGGCAACGAGTTCCTCCCGGGCGTCACCGAACCGTGCGAACCCGACCCGGCCTACAAGCGCGACCTGCCGACCACCGCCGACGAGATGCTCGCCTACCTGGACGCCAACGCCACCGGCGGTCCGGGCAACATCAACGCACGCGGCAAGGACGTCATGGAGCTAGCCCAGTCCCTCCTGAAGCCCGCGAGCAAGGCCGCACTGTTCGAGGCGGCAGCCCGCGTAGAGGGCCTGACGGTCGTCCGAGACACCCAGGACACCACCGGCCGCCCGGCAGTCGGCATCGAATGGCCCGCCCCGGTGGCCCCCGACGCCAAGCCCCAGAAGACCACGCTGTACTTCGACCCGACCACCTACGAGTTCCTGGGCACCTCGTACGGCCCGGCCGACACCCTGTCCATTGTGGACGCAGTAGGCCAACGCCCCTGACCGGCACCCACGGGGGCCACGGGACTACCGTGTCCCCCGTGGAGCCGACCGAAGACCCCGAGGACTTCGACCCCGAGGACGAATACGACCCGGAGGACGACGACTTCGAGGACGAAGAAGAAGACGACGAGGACGACCTGTTCGGCGTAACCTCGGACGCCCGCACAATCTGCCACCTGTGCGGCGGCGCAGGCTTCGTCGCCCATCCGACCTCAGCCGTGATCGGCGGCGTCCCCCGCACAGTGGACAACGGCCGAGAATGCCCCCACTGCCACGCAGCCCGAAAATTCCCGGGCCTAGTCCCCCCGCTCTAGCACACCAGCCACCCAAGGCCCACCCGCGCCCAACCCGCGCTCTCCGCCCGGAGGGCGCGCGCTTTTCGAAGTAGCTCGCGCAGCAAACCCTCCTCCTGGGCTTCTTCCGTCATCCCCGTATGGCCTGCCCGAAGGGCTACCACAGATTTCCCCGGGTGCAGCCGAAAG
>NZ_JBBEGC010000042.1:0-59903 GCF_037401995.1 Saccharothrix sp. CCNWYY140 | reverse complement strand
GCCTCCGGCAGGCCGGACGGGGAAAGAAACCGACGCCCTTCCCCCCGGGGGCCTGCCGCGCGGCGAGCGCCGCTTTTCATCTTGAGAGCGCGTCAGCGCATTCAGCTTGAGAGCGAAGCGTCACTCTTAAAGATCTTGAAAAGCTTGAAAAGAGCCTCGCCGGCAGGCAGGCCGCCAAGGATGACGGGGGGAAGCCCAAGTTAGGCGGTCTGCTGCGCGAGCTACTTCGAAAGGCGCACGCCCTGCGGGCGCGAAGGGCTGTGCGGGGGCGAAGGGCTGTGCAGGGGCGAAGAGCGTGCTCTGCGCCTCTACCGTCCCGACCTGCGCATTACTCGTCTTAGGGGGTGATCGCCGGCAGGATGGCGGCCGTGACCCGGGGCCTCCAGTACTTCGCGGCGTGGATGGCGTCCACCGCCGTCGCGGTCGCCCTGTCCTGGCTGGGCATCCGCTTCGTGCTGGACGCCGGTGTCCCCGAACGCCCGAGGCTGGTCGCCGGCCCCACCCAGCAGTCCAGCGCGGTCCCGACCACCACGACCACCACCGTTCCGCCCACCACCACGACGACCACGGTCACGACCACCACCACGACCGTCCCGACGACCACCCCGCCGCCTCTGCCGCCCGAGAACGGCACGTGGAGCGAGCAGAACGGCGAACCGGTCTACCTGCGCAGCTTCCGCCTGCAAGGCGGGGTCGCCGCGATCCGCTTCTCCGCGAGCGAGATCGAACCGATCTCCGCCACCCCGCGCCAGGGCTTCGCGGCCACCGTCGAACAGCCCGCCGACGCGGTGGTCGTCGAGTTCGTCGGTCCCGACCACCGCTCCCGCATCGAGGCGACCTGGGTCAACGGCCCGCAGTGGCGCATCGTGGAGGCCGGCTAGAGCTTGGGCTGGTGGCCGTCGGTGGGCAGTTCGTCGAGGATGAGCACGGTGTGGCTGGAGGTCACGTCCGGCATGGTCTGCAACCGCGAGAGCACCAGGTCACGCAGGCTGTGCGCGTCCGGCGCGCGGACCAGCAGCACCAGGTCGTAGTCGCCGGACACCAGCGCGCCGTGCCAGACCTCCGGGATCTCCAGCACCCGCTGCCGCACCGCCTTCCACGAGTGCTGGCTGATCTTCAGGTACACGTACGCCGAGATCCCGAACCCGTACCGCTCCGGGTCCACCACCGCCGTGTACCCGGTGATCACGCCGTCCCGGTGCAGCCGTTCGACCCGTGAGTACGCGCTGGCCCGCGAGATGTGCAGCTTCTCGGCCAACGCCCGCATCGACAGCCGGCCGTCCGCGCGCAGGGCCTCGACGATGCGGCGGTCGGTCGCGTCGAGCGGTGCCGAATGTCCAGGGCCTGGCGTCATGTGGCGCACTGTAACCCCTCTGCGCGGCCATTCGTCCGGATCTGGAGCTCAGATCTGGAACATTGGCCGGTGTGACGCGGACCATGCCCCCACTCGTCGGATGAAGGGTCGGAGGAGCTCATGGTCCCCACAAGGGAACTGCTGCCCACGGCGGAACCGCTCTCGCTGTTGCGCAAGGACGGCTCGCCGGTCGAGGACTCGCCGCTGGCGATGCCCGACGACGACGTTCTGCTGGAGCTGCACCGCCGCATGGTCGTCGGCCGCCGCTTCGACACCCAGGCCACCGCGCTGACCAAGCAGGGCCGGCTGGCGGTGTACCCGTCGTCGCGCGGGCAGGAGGCGTGCGAGGTCGGGTCCGTGCTGGCGTTGCGCGAGCAGGACTGGCTGTTCCCCACCTACCGCGACTGCGTGGCCCTGGTGACCAGGGGAGTGGACCCCGCCGAGACCCTCACCCTCCTCCAGGGCGGCTGGCACCTGGGCTATGACCCGTACGAGCACCGCGTCGGCCCGCAGTGCACCCCGCTGGCCACCAACACCCTGCACGCGGTCGGCTTCGCGCACGCCGCTCGGCTCAAGGGCGAGGACACCGCCGCGCTCGTGCTCGTCGGCGACGGCGCCACCAGCGAGGGCGACACGCACGAGGCGCTGAACTTCGCCGGCGTGTGGAAGGCCCCGGTCGTCTTCCTCGTGCAGAACAACGGCTACGCCATCAGCGTGCCCATGTCCAAGCAGAACGCCGCGCCTTCGTTGGCGCACAAGGGCATCGGCTACGGCGTGCCGTCCGTGCTGGTCGACGGCAACGACGTCGCCGCCGTCTACGCCGTGGTCAAGGAGGCCCTGGAGGCCGGTGGCCCGACCCTGATCGAGGCCCTGACCTACCGCATCGAGGCCCACACCAACGCCGACGACGCCACCCGCTACCGCACCTCCGACGAGGTCGCCGCGTGGCTGGACCGCGACCCGGTGGACCGCATCGAGGCCTACCTGACCGCACGCGGCCTGCTGACGCCCGAGCGCCGCGCCGCCGTGGCCGCCGAGGCGGAGGAGTTCGCCGCCGGCGTCCGCTCCGCGCTCAACACCGACCACGAGCACGACCCGATGTCGCTGTTCGAGCACGTCTACGCGACCCCCACCCGACACCTGCGCGAGCAGGCCGCGCTCCTGGCGGAGGAACTGGCATGACCGCCCAGTCGACGGCCCAGACGACTGCCCAGCCGACGGCTCTGTCGATGGCCGCCGCGCTCAACCGCGCGATGGCCGACGCCCTGGCCGAGGACCCGACCGTGCTGGTGTTCGGCGAGGACGTCGGCGCGCTCGGCGGCGTCTTCCGCGTGACCGACGGCCTGGAGGCCCGCTTCGGCTCGTCGCGCGTGTTCGACACGCCGCTGGCCGAGTCCGGCATCGTCGGCACCGCGATCGGCATGGCCATGAACGGCCTGCGCCCGGTCGTGGAGATGCAGTTCGACGCCTTCGCCTACCCGGCGTTCGAGCAGATCACCAGCCACCTGGCCAAGCTCCGCAACCGCACCCGCGGCCGGGTCGGGCTGCCCGTGGTGATCCGCGTGCCGTACGGCGGCGGCATCGGCGGCGTGGAACACCACTGCGACTCGTCCGAGGCGTACTACACGCACACCCCGGGCCTGACCGTCGTCACCCCCGGCACCCCCGACGACGCCTACCGCCTCCTGCGCGACGCCATCGCCTCACCCGACCCGGTGATCTTCCTCGAACCCAAGCGCCGCTACTGGTCCAAGGGCGAGGTGACCTTCGAGGGCGCGCTGCCGATGGACCGGGCCCTGATCCGCCGCCCCGGCCGCGACGTCACCCTGATCGCGTACGGCCCGATGGTCGCCACGGCGCTGGAGACCGCCGAGGCCGCGACGGAAGAGGGCTGGGACGTCGAGGTCGTGGACCTGCGCTCACTCGCGCCCTTCGACGACGAGACCGTGTGCGCGTCCGTCCGGCGCACGGGCCGCGCGGTCGTCGTGCACGAGGCGTCGGGCTTCGGCGGCTACGGCGCGGAGGTGGCGGCCCGCGTGACCGAACGCTGCTTCCACCACCTGCACGCCCCCGTCCTGCGCGTGACCGGCTGGGACATCCCGTACCCGCCGCCGAAGCTGGAGGAACACCACCTGCCGAACGTGGACCGCATCCTGGACACCATCGCCCGGTTGCAGTGGGACGACGAGGTCGTGGAGGTGCGCGGTGCCTGACTTCCGCTTGCCCGATCTGGGCGAGGGTCTGACGGAGGGCGAGATCGTGAACTGGCTGGTGGCGGTGGGGGACACCGTCAGCATCGACCAGCCGGTGGTCGAGGTGGAGACGGCCAAGGCCGTGGTCGAGGTGCCCTGCCCGTACGCGGGCGTGGTCACGGCGCGGCACGGCGAGGAGGGCGAGAAGCTGGCGGTGGGGTCGGTCCTGCTGACGGTCGGCGAGGTCTCCTCGGAGTACAGCGGCAACGTCCTCATCGGCTACGGCACCTCAGAACCCACCCGCCGCACCCGCCGCTCCCGCCGCACGCCTGGAATTTCCTCGGACAGCGCCACGCCCAACACTGTCGTACCCCCACGGGACAATGGTGACCGGGGGCCGGAGGCCGCCCTCACCACAAATCCCACCGCCTCGACCGGCCTGGCACCGGCGGTGATCTCCCCGATCGTCCGGCAGTTGGCGCGCGAGCACGGCCTGTCCCTCACCGCGATCCGAGGCACCGGCCCGGGCGGCGTCATCCGCCGAGCCGACGTAGAACGCGAACTAGCCGCCACGACCGCCGCCCCAGCCGCGACCGCCCCCGCGCCAGCCCAGCCCGCCACCACCACGGCCGGTACCACCACCACCGCCGCCACAGCAGGCACCACCGCCGGTATCACCACGGTCGCCCGGCGGATCCCGTTGCGCGGCCTCCGTGGCGCGGTGGCGGAGAAGCTCGCCACCTCCCGCCGCGAGATCCCCGAAGCGACCGTCTGGGTAGACGTGGACGCGACCGGCCTCCTCGCCGCCCGCGCCGCGCTCCCCAACGCGTCCCTCCTCGCCCTGCTGGCCCGCTTCACCATCCTCGGCCTGCGCAAGTTCCCCGAACTCAACTCCCGCGTCGAACAAGACGAGATCGCCGTCCTCGACCAGGTCCACCTCGGCTTCGCCGCCCAAACCGACCGCGGCCTGGTCGTCCCGGTCGTCAAGGACGCCCACACCCTCACCACCAACGCCCTCGCCCAAGCCATCACCGACCTCGCCACCCGAGCCCGCGAAGGCCGCATCCCCCCGGCCGCCCTCACCGGCGGCACCTTCACGGTCAACAACTACGGCGTGTTCGGCGTCGACGGCTCGGCCGCGATCATCAACCACCCCGAGGCCGCGATCCTGGGCATCGGCCGCATCATCGACCGGCCGTGGGCCGTGGACGGTCAACTGCAAGTCCGCAAGGTCGCCCAGTTGACCCTCGCCTTCGACCACCGGGTGTGCGACGGCGGCACGGCGGGCGGTTTCCTGCGGTTCGTCGCGGACTGCGTCGAGAACCCGATCACCGCACTGGGTGAGCTGTGAGCGAAACCCGGCCGCCCCGACGGCCGGGTTCCCCATAGATTGATCGACATGACCAAGCCCGACTACCCGATCCGCACCGAACGCCTCCTCCTGCGCCCCTTCACCCCCGACGACCACGCCGACCTGCACGCCTACCAGTCCCGGCCGGACGTCGTGCGCTACCTCTACGGCGAACCCCGCACCCCCGAGGAGACGACCGACAACCTCAAGCTCAAGATGTCGGTCACCTGGCCGGAGAAGGAAGGCGACCACCTCTCCCTAGCGGTCGTATATGACGGCCGGGTCATCGGGGAAACGGTCCTCAAGTACCTCAGCGAGGCCCACCGGCAGGGCGAGATCGGCTACATCTTCCACCCCGACCACCACGGCCGCGGCTTCGCCACCGAAGCGTCGAAAGCCATGCTGGACCTCGGTTTCGACAACCTGGGCCTGCACCGCATCGTCGCCTCCTGCGACGCGTTCAACGACAAGTCGTGGCACGTCATGGAACGCCTGGGCATGCGCCGTGAAGCCCACTTCCGGCACAACGAGGTCTTCAAGGGCGAGTGGGGCGAGGAGTTCATCTACGCGATCCTGGAGGACGAGTGGCGGGCTGCGCGGTCCTGACCCTGTCGTGCGGCCACACCGCGTCCGCGTCCAGCCCCAGCTCCCGCATGGCGTGACCGATCCGCTTGCCGAGGTCCGGCCGCAGCGCCGCCACGGTCTCCACGTCGACCTCGGCGAGCACCCGCGCCACACCCCACTCCGGGCCGAACTCGAACCCGCTCTCGTGCAACCTCAGCCACGCGTCCACCACGGCCACCGCCGCCAGGTTCGGCACGGCCGCCGAGTCCCAGTGCTCACCCACGAGCGCGACCAGCTCCCGGTCCGGCCCGCCGCGCCCGATCGCCTCGCACACCCGCGCCCAGAACGCCGCCTCCCGCCCGATCGGCCCGGACGCCAGCACCCGCAACGTCTCCGGTCCCAACGGCGGTGGCGTGCGGAACTGGTGCCTGACCACCAGCGGTTCGACCGGCGCCCACCGCAGGTGCCGCACCTCCCGCACGGCCGCCGTGGGGCTGGGCAGCGCCAGGTCCACAATCGCCCGCAACCGGTGCACCGACGTGGTCTCGGCCAGGTGCTGCACCGGGAACCGGAACGCGTTGCCGACCGGGTCGGCCGTGAAGTGCAACTCCCACGTCTCGTCCCGCAACGCCGCCGCCTGGTCCGCCACCACCGCCGGCAACGGGTCCGTGACGGGCAACGACCACCCGAACAACTCCACCGACGGCCCCTCGACCCACCGCACCGGGACCGACTCCACCAACGTCCGCCACTCGCCGTCGGGCAGTTGCGACTTCCAGAACGCCGTCAGCCGGGGCCAGTCCCGCACCCCCAGGTCCCGCACGTCGAACGGCCCGCGCGCGATCCCGTACAGCAGCACCAGGTTCAGCCCGTACACGGCTTCCCGCGCCGGCACCGTCCTCTCGACCGGCGCGTAATCACCGCGCCCACGCACATGCGGCCGTGACATGCCCTCGAACAGCCGCTGCACCACCCCGGAAAGCGCTTCCCGATCCTCATCGCCATCCGCCATGCCCGCGAGGAACCCCAACACCGGACCCCGAGAAGTCAACGGCGTGAACGACAACAACGCGTACAGATCACTGTCGTCCACCGGCACCGCCGCCGCCCGCCGTGGCCGCGCCTCCTCCGCGCGCCGGACGTCCCCCAACACCCGCCAGGTGAACCGCGCGACCAGGTACTCCCCAAAGGTCGCGTGCAGGAACTCGTACGTGCGCAAGGTCTTCTGATCCCGCACGGCCTCCGCGCGCTGCACGAAGAAGAACCGCCCCAGCGCCGCCTCACCAGGACTCAACGGCGTCCGCGCACCGGTAGGCCGCCCCGACGGCTCGACATCGAGCAATGCGGCGAAATCCGCAGTGACGTCCACTTCGGACACCCACTGCGTCCCCCGGTTGAACATCGCGAACGCCACCACGGACAACCGTTCCAGCTCGGCCTCGACGTCCTCGTCCCGGTCGGCCTCGGACCTGTCCGCGTCGGCCTTCTCCACCTCACGACGGGCGAACCCGGTCAGGATCCGCTCGTACAACTCGGCCTCGCTCAACGCGCTGCGCTCCTGCCGCAACCCGTCGTCCACCGCGTCGTAGAGCGCGAGCATCAACAACAGCAACGGCTGGGTGGCCAGTTCCTTGTACCGCAGCACGATTTCGGCCTCCAACGGCCCTCGCGCCCCGAAGTACCCGGCGTTGGTCCGATCCCACACCTCCAGCCACTGCGCGACCTGCTCATCGGTGAACGGCACCAGCCGCAGCACCGGCGCTTCGAGCGGCACCGAGATCCCACCCATGACACTGATCCGGCTGGTAACCACGACCGCCACCGGATACCCGGCGTCGGCCCGATCTTGCTGGAACTGGGCGATCCGAAGCAGATAACGCGACTGGCTGACCCCGGTGGCCTGCAACAACTCGTCCAAGCCGTCCAACAACACCACCGGCAACGCATCCCCGGCCGCTCGCCCCAGCTCGGCCCACCCGAGGTTCTCCTGCACGGCCGCTCGCAACCCGTGCTCGATCTGCTCCAACAGATCCGCCTCGGCCGGAGTGCTGCGCAGCTCGACCCGCACGGTGAGGAAGTCACTGGCCGGCAACCGCGCCGCCAACACCTTGGTGAGCATCGACTTGCCCGCACCGGGATCACCGAGCACAACCAGCGGTTCGGATGTGGCCACCAGCGAGGTGAGGTGCCCGATCAGAAACCGGTACAAGTCCTGACGAACCGGAATCTGCGCCCACAACGCCGCCACAGACGGTTCCCCCACACCGACTGCGACCTGGAAGCAGGGGTCGATGTAGGCCTCGCGGAGGGTGGGGATGCGCAATCCGGGCGGCGCGTCGTGCGCGTCCACGATCGGCCGGTCGAGTACAGCGCGGTACCTGCGTGCAAGATCGGCGCGCCGGGCGTCAGGATCGCGGCCGACACGCAGGATGGCGAGGTCGCTCTCCAAGCGCTCCAGGGCCGCACGCGTCGCTTTGGCGTCTTCGACCTGGAACCAGAACCGGATTTCCGGGTAGTCAGCCGCCGACTGAAGCAGCATGTCCCGGTACTTGTCCACCGCGACCTGCGGGATGCGCATCACCGCGACACTGAGCCGTGCCTGCTCAGTCTCGTTCAGTCTGTCCCACGCGGCACTCGCGCCAACCGTGCTCAGTAGGTCATGCGCAGCGACCATGTAACGGTGATTCAAGCTGACGAGCGCAATCTCCAACGGCTGGTCCGCAGTGGGCAACGGCAGGTCGCCGTCGAACAGGCCGTGCATGCCAAGTAGTTCGCCTTGGTCGGCGCGGGTGATCTCGAGGTGCTTCAGGTCGAACGGGATCTCCTTGGCCGCCTCGAAGAACGCCACCACGACCATGACCGCGTGTGCCGCGTGCAGGCGTTCGGTGCGCGAGTACCGGCTCAGGCCGCTGCGCTTCTCCGCCGCCTTCACCAACAGCTCATGACTCAACCGGATGAAATCGACCTTGGCGTCGAACCACCCGAGGAGTTCATTCACCCCCAACGCCACACCGCCGAGCAGCGCACCCCCCACGATCCGGTCCAATGCCGCAACGATCGGGTGCTCCTTGGCACCGAGCAGCTTCACCGCGTCCGAGTAGCTCAGCTTCCGCGCCACGGCCAAGATCCTCCCATGACCCCGGTCTGGTACGTCAGCTACGGCTCGAACATGCACCTGGACCGCTTCTCCCGCTACCTGGCCCTGTGCCGCGACCCCACGCCACCTCCGTCCATCCGACCGGTGACGATTCCCGGTGGCGTGTACTTCGCCACCGAGTCACCGATCTGGGGCGGCGGCAGGGCCTTCTACGACCCGCACCTCCCGCGCACCACCGCCGGCCGCGCCTACCTGATCACCGAACACCAGTTCGCGGACGTCGTCGCCCAGGAGATGTACCGCCCACCGGGCCAGGACCTGGACCTGCGCCCCGTCCTCACCACCGGCCGCCACACCCTCGGCCCCGGCCGCTACGAAACCCTGCTCCACCTCGGCGACCACGACGGCCACCCGGCCCTCACCTTCACGGCCCCCTGGCGGTCCGAGGACGTCGAGCACACCGCGCCCTCCGCCCGGTACCTGAGGATGCTCAAGGAAGGCCTGCGCGCCGCCCACGGCTGGACCGTCGACCGCGCCGCCGCCTACCTGGCCGCCTGCACGACCTTCTGGACCCGCCACGACATCATGGGCATCTGACCCAGTCAGTCGCGGTCCGGCATGGGGGACAGGTTGCCCTCCTGGTCGGCCACGCACGACGCCGTCCGCTCCGACGTCCCCAGGAACTCCGTCAGGCACCGGGCGATCTGGGCGTGCCCGCGGGCGTTGGGGTGGAAGGACTCCTGGAGTGCGTGCCGGGCGCGGGCCTCGTCGCGCAATCCCTCGAAGTCCACCGTCAACCGGGTGAACCACTCGGTGTCCGGGTTCTTCCCGCCCGCGCAGGCCTCGTGCTTCAGCCCGGCCTTCGACAGGTCCAGGAACCGCGCGCCCGCGCCCACCGCCGCCCGTCGCAGGGCCGAGGACAGCTCACCCACCGCCGTGTCCCGGACCCAGCGCAGGTCGGCGGTCCGAAGTGGACAGCCGGCCAGGTTCTGCAAGTCGAACGGCAGGTCCGGCGTCACCGGGGCCGCGTAGGACTGGAGGACCAGTGTGTAGGACTGGGGCGTGTAGCCGGACTCGCGCAGGACCCGCCGGATGTCGCCCAGCGCCCGCTGCACCTTGGGCACCATCCGCTCCACGCGCCCCTGCCAGTCCTCCTTCAGTGCCGTCGAGCAGTCCGTGCGCCGCTGGAACCACGCCTGGAGGCACGTGTTGAGCACGTCGGCGAAGCGCGGGTCGTCGTTCGCGCCCACCGCGACCACCACGGTGGTCACCCGGTACTCGCGGGCGATGCGCTCCAGTTGCCGGGCCTGCGACCCCTCGGTGTTGCGCACCTGGTCGGTCAGCCCGACCTGTTCGGCGTTGGCGCCCGAGCACGCCAGGTTGAACACCTTGTCCACCGGCAGCTTCGCCCGGTGGATGGACGCCTTCAACGAGCGGTGGCACCAGTTGCCGCCCTCGCCGTCGGTGCCGGGTTCGTAGGTGCCCGCGCCCTCGCCGGACATCGTGCTGTCGCCCAGGGCCACGGCGGCGGTCGGCGCGTCGCGACCGGGGCCGACCCACGGCGGCAGCGGGCCGTCCGCGACCAGCACGAGCAGGGCCACCAGCGGCAGCACCAGGAGCAGAGCGGCAAGTCGGCGGACCATCGCGGACCATCCTACGAAAAAATCGCCCACCCGGGCGGCCCACCCCGTGGACACCCGTCCCCCCCGAGCGACGGCCCACCCCGACGGACACCCGCCTACCCGGCGGAAACCCGTCCTCCGGAGAGGACCACGGTCCGGTCCGCGGCGCGGTGGACCTCGTCGTGGTGGGTGGCGATGAGCACGGCCGACCCGGCGTCGGCGGCGCGGCGCAGCACCCGCACGGCGATCGGCGCGCTCACGTCGTCCAGGTGGGCCGTGGGCTCGTCGGCCAGCAGCACGCGCGGCGCGGCGATCACGGCTCGGGCCAGCGCGGCCCGCTGCTGCTGCCCGAACGAGACCTCGGTGGGGTAGCGGTCGCCCAGCTCGCCGATGCCCAGCTCGTCCAGCAGCTCGGCGACGCGCGAGACGTCGCCGCCGGACCCCAGCCGCACGGGCAGCGCCACGTTCTCGGCCAGCGTCAGCTCGCCGGCCAGCCCCAGGCCCTGGGGGAGCAGCGCGCACACCGCCCAGGTCGGCGGCCCGGTCAGCACCTGCCCGCACAGCTCGACAGTGCCCTCGTCGGGGCGGTCGAACCCGGCCAGCACGGTCAACAGGGCGCTCTTGCCCGACCCGGACGGTCCCGACAGGGTGACCAGCTCGCCGGCCGCCACCTCCAGGTCCACGCCGCGCAGCACGTGCACCGGCCCGCCCGCGTGCTCGAACGACCGCTGGACACCCACCGCGCGCAACGCCGTCATGCCGCCAACGCTCCGTTCCGCAGGTCGTACCGGGTGTCGGCCAACGCGATCAGCCGCGGGTCGTGGGAGGCCACCACCACGGGCACACCGCGCCCGGCCAGGTCCCGCAGGGTGTCCAGGACCAGGTCCGCCGAGGCCGCGTCGAGCTGGGACGTCGGCTCGTCGGCCAGCACCACGGCCGCGCCCCGCGCCACCGCGCAGCCGAACGCCAGCCGCTGCTGCTGACCGCCCGACAGCGCCGACACCTTCCACGCGGCTGTGCCGGGCAGTCCCAACTGGTCGAGCAGCTCGGCCACCGCGCAGGAGCGCCCGGCGGCCTGAGCGGCGGCACGTAGGTTGTCCCCGACGTCCAGGTGCCCGATCAGGTTGTCGCCGGGGTGCTGGAACACCAGGGCGATCTCCGTGCGCCGCAACGCCCGCCGCGCCCGCGAGGACAGCCGGGTGGTGCCCCTCCCGCGCAGCTCGACCGCGCCCAGCGTCGGTCGTTCGACCAGGCTGAGCACCCGCAACAGGGTGGACTTGCCCGACCCGGACGGACCGGCCAGCACGGTGATCCCGGCGGCTGGTACGTCCAGCGACACGTCCGATACCGCCGTCACCGACCCGGCGGGCGTCCGGTAGGTCACGCCGACCTCCGACAGCCGCAACACCACCTCAGCCACGAATCAGCTCCCCGATCCTCGCCGACCGGACCGCGCGCACCGCGATCCACGCCGCCACCAGCACCACCAGCGCGCTCCCGGCCACCGTGGACGCCAGCAGCGGACCCACGTCCGGCACCTCCGGCGCGGGCGTCATGCGCGGCGCCGGGTCGAGCTTCGGCACGGCGAACCCGCTGCTCACCGCGCTCGCGGCCAACCCGACGGCCACCGCGACCAGCGCCAGCGCGCCCAGTTCCAGCAGGTGGCTACCGAGCAGCGCCGAGGGCCGCAGCCCCATCCGGGTGCTGAACGCCCCGGACACCGCGTTCTGCCGCCGCCGCACCTCGATCGCCAGCAGCAGGGCGATGGCCGCCACGACCGCCAGCACCGCCCCGATGGCCGTGACGAACCCGAAGGTCCACTGGATCGTCAGGAACGGCAGCCCCGAGGTCGCCTTGGACCTCTCGAAGACGTTGCGCGCGGTGATCCCGTTGTCCGCCAACACCGCCGTCAGTTCCTCCAGCGGCAGCGACGACCACACGTACCAGGAGGGGACGTCGTCGAGGTCCTTCACGTGAGACCGCGGCACCACCCAGCCCGACGTGCCCAGCTTCGGGAACGACGGCACGTGGGCGGTGGGGTTGAGCGGCGGCAGGCCGGGCAACGTGATCTCGCGGCGGGGCGCGTCACCCACGCGCAGCGGCTGGGTCAGCAGCGCCGGGTCCACGTCGTGCCGGTACGCGCCGCGCGCGAACGTCTCCGGGTCCACCACGAGCGCGGCGCGGTCGTTGACCTTGCTCTCGCCCACGATGGTGGAGTTGGCCCGGAGCGCCTCGGGCAGCACGACGTCCGGCGAGATCTGCGCGCTGGTCTCCGCCCCGGCGAACATGCCCGACTTCACGTCCAGCGCGGTCTTCTGCGACCCGGCGATGCTCGTGCCGACCGCGATCGTGCCGATGGCCAGCACACCCACCAGCAGCACCCCGGTGACCGGTCCCGCGGCGGCGGCCAGGCGGCGGATCGCCAGCTGCGCGGCGGGCTTGGACCACAGCGAGGCCCGGTGCGACGCGCGCAGCGCCCACCGCGCCAGCCGGGCCGCGAGCAGCGCCGTGGTCAGCACCACCAGCAGCGGGAACGCCAGCGCCGCCGCGTCGATGCGCGGCAGCCCGCCGATCTTGAGCGGGGTGGCCAGCCCGGAGTTCTGCACCCGGTCCCACGCCCACACCGCCAGCGCGCCGGTCGCCAACTCCCACGGCAGGGCCGTCAGCACCCGCCGCAGCCGCGTGCCCGACGTCGCCGCCTGGAACGACCGGTGCGCCCGGAACGCCGCCGCCGCCCACGTCACCACCAGGCTCGACACGACCACCGCGACCACGGCCAGCACGGCGCGGGGCAGCGTCCCGGACGGCAGGGCGGTGGACGGCGCGTAGACCGGCAGCAGCAACCACCCCACGCCCAGCCCCAGCGCGCCGCCGACGACCAGCGGCAACCCGAGTTCGAGCACCGCGCGCCCGCCCAGCGCCGCCGGACCCGATCCGCGCACCCACAGCAGCCGCAGCTCGGCGTGCCGCCGCTGGGACCACTGCGCGGTCACCGTCGCCACGCCCGCCAGGCCGATGAGCAGGCTGATCAGCGTGAGCGGCAGGATCGCCGACCGGACGTTGCGGGCGGTCTCCCGGGCGTTCTCGATCGGCAGCACCAGCGGTGTCACGACCCGCACGCCGTCCTGGTCGTAAGGGGCGATCAACGCGGTGCCGGCCGCCATCAGCCGTTCGGCCTCGTCGACCGTGCGCGGCACCTCGGTCGGGAAGCGGACCGTCACGTCGACGTCCTCGGTCAGCTGCGGGGGCAGCGCCGCGAACGCCTCCGCGCTGGGCAGCCACACCACGGAGGTGAGCTGGTCGTTGCGGCTGAGGACGTTCGGTATGACGAACTGCCGCTCCGAGCACCAGTAGGGCGGTAAGGGGTCGTGCAAGTCGGCGTAGATCGCGGTGACCGGCGGCAACGCGCCGCCCATGCCGCGTTTGCCGAGTTGGAGGTCCGTGGTGCGGGCGATGCTCTGCGGCACCCACAGGCCGTCCTTGGAGCCGCCTTCAAGGACCTTGAGGTGGTCCGTCGCGCCCGGTCGGTAGCCGAACTTGGCGAAGGTCGGCTTGCCGCCGAAGTCCGTGACGGCTTCGCGGGTGTAGGTCGCGGGCAGGATCGGGCGACCTTGGGCGGTGGCCCGCACGTCGTCGAGCGCGGGCGTGACCTGCGCGGCCGAGAGGGTGAACTCCAGCGACGGGTGCAGCGACTCGGTGCACAGCCGGTCCCGCTTGTAGTGGTAGGACAGCGCGGCGCTGCCGGAGGCCGAGTAGTGCAGGACGGCGGCGGACACGACGAAGCTGAGCAGCAGCGCGGTGATCACGCTGACCAGCAGGGTCAGCGGGCTCGACAGCGCGGCGCGCGGGGCGGCTCTCCACGGTGGCTGCACGTTGTGAAAGTTACTTGTCGAACGGCTCCAGCGTGGCGAAATTCGGGCGGTCGCGCAGGGTGGCCGATCGGGTGTTGACAGTGACCGCGTGGTCTAGTCCAATTTCACCACCTCAGGCCGCCACCGAGGAGGAACCGACGATGTCCCGCAGAGTCCTGTTCGCCCGGGTGGCGGCGGTGTGCGCCCTGGTGCTCGGCGCGGTCGTGGTGAGCTTCGCCCCGGCCTACGCCGCGTCCGTGACGGCGACCTTCGCCAAGACCTCGGCGTGG
This sequence comes from Saccharothrix sp. CCNWYY140, assembly GCF_037401995.1. NCBI lineage: Bacteria > Bacillati > Actinomycetota > Actinomycetes > Pseudonocardiales > Pseudonocardiaceae > Saccharothrix > Saccharothrix sp. CCNWYY140. Next base: position 45,582 of record NZ_JBBEGC010000042.1, on the reverse strand, counting down.
GAGACCGGCTACACCGGCCAGTTCTCGATCAAGAACGAGACCAGCACGGCCATCACGAGCTGGAAGGTCGAGTTCGACCTGCCGGCGGGCACCACGGTCGGCGCGTACTGGGACGCCCTCCAGACCAACGCCGCCGGCCACCACACCTTCACCAACCGCGAGTACAACGGCACCGTGGCCCCCGGCGCCACCGTGACCTTCGGTTTCAACGCCTCCGGCACCGCGGCACCGGCCAACTGCAAGATCAACGGCGCTTCCTGCGCCGGCTCACCCACGACGACCACGACGACGACCACCACCACCACCACGACAACAACGACGACGACCACCACCACTCCGCCGCAGACCGGCCTGCCCCGCCGAGTCCTGGTCGGCTACCTGCACGCCAGCTTCGCCAACGGCTCCGGCTACATCCGGATGAAGGACGTCTCCCCGGAGTGGGACATCATCAACCTGTCGTTCGCCGAACCCACCTCCGCGACCTCCGGCGAGCTGCGCTTCCAGCAGTGCCCGGTGGCCGAGTGCCCGAACGTCGAACCGGAGGCCGAGTTCATCGCGGCCATCCGCGAGAAGCAGGCCCAGGGCCGCAAGGTGCTGATCTCGATCGGCGGCGCGAACGGCCAGGTCCAGCTGACCACCACGGCCGCCCGGGACGCGTTCGTCCGCAGCGCGAGCGCGATCATCGACAAGTACGGCCTGGACGGCCTCGACATCGACTTCGAGGGCCACTCGCTGTCGCTGAACTCCGGCGACACCGACTTCCGCACCCCCACCACGCCGGTGATCGTCAACCTCATCTCCGCGTTGAAGACGCTGAAGGCGCGCTACGGAGCCAAGTTCGTCCTGACGATGGCCCCGGAGACGTTCTTCGTCCAGGTCGGCTACCAGCACTACGGCGGCGGCAGCGGCGCGGACCCGCGGGCGGGCGCGTACCTGCCGGTGATCCACGCCATGCGCGACGACCTGACCCTGCTGCACGTCCAGCACTACAACTCCGGCCCGATCATGGGCCTGGACAACCAGTACCACTTCATGGGCGGCCACGACTTCCACGTGTCGATGGCGGACATGGTGCTGGCCGGGTTCCCGGTGCGCGGGGACGCGACGAAGTTCTTCCCGGGGTTGCGACCGGAGCAGGTGGCGATCGGGCTGCCGGCGAGCATCAACGCGGGCAACGGGTTCACGTCCGTGGCCGAGACGCACAAGGCGTTGGACTGCTTGATGAAGGGCAGCAACTGCGGGACGTACAAGCCGAAGGCGACCTACGCGGGGCTGCGCGGGTTGATGACGTGGTCGGTGAACTGGGACCGCCACAACAACTTCGAGTTCTCCAAGGCGCACCGGGCGTATCTGCCGAGGTAGCCGGCGTTCAGAGTTTCTCCAGATCACGGCGTTCCAAGCGGGTTGAGGGGAGGCCTACTGTCGGCGCATGGCGACCGCACCGGCAGTTCGCACCACACGGCTCGGGTCGGTCGAACTGCTGGCGGGCTTCCTGGTCCTCGTTCTGTTCCTGAGAGCGCCGCTGGAGGAGCTTCTCCAAGCCCCGGTGGTGCAGACGTGGACCACGGTGTTCGTGTCGATCGTGTTGCAGGCGACGCCGTTCCTGGTCTTCGGCGTGGCGCTGTCGGCGGCGATCGCGGTGTTCGTGCCGAAGGAGTTCTTCGCGAGGGCCTTGCCGCGGCGGCCGGTGCTGGCGGTGCCGGTCGCCGCCGCCGGCGGGATGGTGCTCCCGGGCTGCGAGTGCGGCTCGGTGCCGGTGGCCGGCGCGTTGCTGCGCAAGGGGATCACGCCTGCTGCGGCGCTGGCGTTCCTGCTCGCCGCGCCGGCCGTCAACCCGGTCGTCCTGGCCGCCACCGCCATCGCCTTCCCGGGCGACCCCGGGATGGTGACGGCCAGGGCGATCGCGAGCCTGCTCGCGTCGGTCGTGATGGGGTGGCTGTGGTTGCGGCTGGGCCGCATCGACTGGATCAGGCTGCCCGAGCACGTCCACGGGGACACCAAGTGGCGTGCGTTCTTCGGCGCCGCCGGGCACGACCTGGTGCACGCGGGCGGTTTCCTCGTCATCGGTGGCATGGCGGCGGCGACGATCAACGTCCTGGTGCCCGGCCGGTGGTTGCAGGCGCTCGCCGACAACCCGTGGTTGAGCGTGCTGGCGCTGGCGTTCCTGGCCGTCCTGCTGTCGATCTGCTCGGAGGCGGACGCGTTCGTCGCCGCCTCCCTGACCCAGTTCTCCACCACGGCCCGGCTGGCGTTCCTGGTCGTCGGGCCGATGGTGGACCTCAAGCTGTTCGCGATGCAGGTGGGCACGTTCGGGCGGCGGTTCGCGGTGCGGTTCGCGCCGGCGACGTTCGTGGTGGCGGTCGCGAGCGCGGTGGCGGTGGGGGCGGTGTTCGGGTGAACCGGACCGCGTCGAGCGTGGTGTTGCTGCTGCTGGGCGCGGCGGTGGTGAAGGTGTGCCTGACCGGCCAGTACCTGCGGTACGTCAAGGCCGGGCTGTGGCCGTTCCTGGTGTTGTCCGGGGTGCTGGTGCTGGTCTTGGCCGTCACCAACCGGCACCGGCAACCCCGCGTGGCGTGGCTGCTGACCCTGCCGGTGCTGGCGTTGCTGCTGGTGGCGCCCCAGCCGTTGGGCAGTTACGCGGCGGGCAACTCCGGGACCGCGCTGGTGCGTTCCGACGAGTACCCGCCGCTGCCGGAGGGTGACCCGGTCAAGGTCACCGTCCTCGACTACGCCTCCCGCGCGGTGTTCGACGGGGGACGTTCCTTGCGGGGGCGCAGAGTCGTCCTCACCGGGTTCACCGCACGCGGGCCGAACGGCGAGAACCTGCTGGTGCGCATGATCCTCACGTGCTGCGCCGCCGACGGCCGACCGGTCAAGGTCGTGCTGGACGGGTCGGTGCCGGCCGCGCCCGACACGTGGGTCGAGGTCGTCGGCACCTACCGCGATGGGTCCATTGTGGATGGTGTGAACGACGAGCGGATACCGTTCCTGAAGGTCGAGTCCTTCAAGAGCGTCCCCGAACCCCAGCGCCCGTACGAGTAGGTCAGCGCCAGCACCACTGGATGCCGTACTGTCCCGGCTCCGGGTCCAGCGTGATGAACTGGTACGTGCCGGTCGCCGGGTTGAAGCTCACCTCGTCCCGCTTCTCCAGCGGCAACCCGCTGCGCGGCTGGAAGTAGCCGTTGCACGTGCGGGGCGGGTGGTCGGGGTCGAAGGCGATCTGGAGCACCAGGTCCCGCGCCGGCCGGTAGATCGCGATCTGCGCGTGCCGGTCGGTCTGCCCCGGCGGGAAGCGCACCCCGAACTCCACGAACGCCAGCTCGCCCGCCGCCAGCGGCCGGTCGAGCAGGAACTCGAACACGCACGTCGAGGACGGCACGTCCGCGCGGAACCGGGACGGCCGGCAGCCCTCGGTGTGGATGACGGTCGGCGGGTGGGTCAGCGACGAGCAGCGGGTGACGAACACGAACCGCGTGGTGTCGTCGCGGTCGGCCCGGATGAGCCGGCGCACCACCATGCTCTCCTCGTGCCCGCGCCCGTCCACCCGGTAGGACACGTACTGCGAGAGCCGGTGCGGCGACTTGAGGTCGTCCGGCGTCGCGTCCACCTTCGCCAGCGCCCGAGCCACCGACTCGGGCCGGTGCCACACCTGGTCGTAGGTGACGACCGGGCCATCCCGGTTGGTCCACCGCCCGCGCGGGCGACGCGGTCCCAGCAGCGCGGTCAACGTGCGCGGCGGCCGACCCAGGATCTCCTCCAGGGCGGCCACCGCCGCCAGCGAACTGGCCCGCTCCGGCCGGTTCTCGCCGTTCTGCCAGTAGCTCAACGCACTGATGCTGACCGGCGTGCCCGCTTCCCGCAGCCGCCGGCTGATCTGGTTCAGGCTCAGCCCGCTGCGCTGGATCGAGGCCCTCAACGCGGCACTGAAATCCGCGGGCACGGTCGTCGTCATCACGGCTCCATCCGTCAACGCCGCAGGGAGGCGTCCAGGGAATTGCTGCCGCCGCGCAGCGTACCCCCTGGACGGTTCGCACGGAATTTCCTGCAACGGTTCCGAACATTGCTGCCTTCGGTCTGGGTCGATCAAGCACCCACGGCCGGGAACGTTCCCACCTCGCAGACTGGGCGTCCAGAGTTATCCAACCTCCTGGACAGATCGTCGTTGACGGCCCTTCACCTGCGGTTAAGGTCGAAAGCATCCCCCTCGCAGGAGGTGAAAACCCGCGGCGAGAGCCGTGACAACTGAACGGACGCACGACACCCTGGGCCACTCCGCAGTGCCCTGGGTGGACACCGCACACCGTCTCGGGGAGCCGCCGTTCGGCGAGCCGGTGGCGCGGTCGACTGCGGCCTTTTTCCGAACCCTGGCACTTTCCGGAAAAGGTTTCGCGATTTCTTGGAATTGTACTCCCTGCCCCTAGAGGAATCCGCATGCGCTCAGTCATACAACGACCCCGATGGCGCAGGTCGGCGGTTGCCGCGGCGACGTCCACCCTCTTGGTCGGCGCCGTCCTGGTGGCCGCCCAGCCGGCGGCCACCGGCCACGCAGCGCCGGCCGCGCCTCCCGAGATCGCCGACCAGGTCCCGCAGCTGCCCGAACCCGGTGTCACCGCCGCCCGCGCCGAGGTCACCGCCTCCGGTGGGGCCACCCGGGTCGCGACCGCCCAACAGGTGTGCGCGCCCGACGCGAAGTGGCTGCGGTTGCGGGTCACGCAGTTGTCCTTGCGTGGCAACGACTCCGTGACGCTCACCGGCTCGACCGGTGGCACCTTCACCCTCACCGCCGCGCACTGGCCCGGCAAGGCGTTCCACACCCGCGCCTTCGAAGGCGACTGCGTCCGCGTCGCGCCCAACCTGACCGACCCGGGCAGCCGGTTCGCGGTCGACTCCTACCAAGCGGGCACCCAGTCGCTGGCGCTGGCCACCTCGACGGTCGCGGCCGTGGGGGACGTGTGCGGCACGTCCTGCAACCAGACCGCGCCCGTGGTCAAGAACATGAACCCGCAGGCGCTGATCCTGGCCGGGGACAACGCCTACAGCTCGGGCACCCTCACCGAGTACCGGAACAACTACGACCCCTACTACGGCCAGTTCAAGGCCATCACCTACCCGTCGCCGGGCAACCACGAGTACAACACCTCCGGCGCCGCGGGCTACTTCGACTACTTCGGCACGCGTGCCGGCGAGCGCGGCAAGGGCTACTACAGCTTCGACGTCGGCGACTGGCACTTCATCGCGCTCAACTCCAACATCAGCCGCACCAGCACCTCCACCCAGGTGACGTGGCTGAAGAACGACCTGGCGGCCAACACCAAGCCGTGCACCGCCGCGTTCTGGCACCACCCGCGGTTCAGCCGCGGCGACCACGGCGACGACACGTCGGTGACGCCGTTCTTCCAGGCGCTCTACGACGCCAAGGCCGACCTGGTGGTCGTCGGTCACGACCACAACTACCAGCGGTTCGCCCCCTCGCGCCCGGACGGCACCAAGGACACCGTCAACGGCGTGCGCCAACTGCTGATCGGCACCGGCGGTCGGGGCTTCTACAACTTCAACCAGTCCTCGGCCGGCACCCAGGAAGCGGGCAACGCCAGCACCTTCGGCGTGGGCAAGCTGACGCTGTCCGCGTCGGGCTACCGCCACGACTTCGTGCCGGTGGCCGGCCGCACCTACACCGACACGGTGTCCGGCCAGTGCAAGAAGGCCGCCACCGCCCCGGACTTCACCGTCGCGGCGACCCCGTCGTCGGTGGCGCTCAAGCCCGGCGGTTCCGCCTCGGTGGCGGTGGACGTGGGCAGCACGGCCGGGTTCTCGGCGGCGACCTCGCTGAGCGTCTCCGGCCTGCCCTCGGGTGTCACCGGGACGATCAGCCCGTCCTCGGTCACCCCGCCCGCGAACGGCTCGGCGTCGGCGACCCTGACGCTGTCCGCCTCGACGTCCGCGCCCAACGGCAGCGCCACCGCCACCATCACCGGCACCTCGGGCACGGTCAGCCACACCGCGCAGGTCACGGTGAGCGTGTCGAGCACCGGCGGCGACGCGTTCTTCGACGACTTCGAGACCGACCGGGGCTGGCAGACCAACCCGCAGGCCAACGACACGGCCACGACCGGCAAGTGGGAGCGCGGCGACCCCGAGCAGACCGTCGAACCGGGCAACGGCCAGGTCAAGCAGCTGGGCGACACCACCAGCGGCGTGCACTGCCTGGTCACCGGCCGCCTGGCCGGGGCGTCCGACGGCGCGAACGACGTGGACGGCGGGAAGACCTCCACCGCCTCCCCGACGTTCACCGTGCCGACCGGCGCGAAGCTGACGTTCACCTACAACTTCGCGCACGGCGACAACTCCTCGACCTCCGACTACCTGCGGGTGAAGGTCCTGGAGGGCTCGACGGCCACCACCGTGTTCGAGCGGCTGGGTCAGAGCTCGCTCGCGGTGCCGGGTCGGTGGCAGGCGGCGGCGGTCGACCTGGCGGCCTACGCCGGGCGTGGCGTGCGCCTGCTCGTGGAGACCACCGACGCCTCCACCGGGTCCCTCGTGGAGGCCGCGGTGGACGACGTCCGGGTCAGCGTCGGATAGCCCACCGGTGCGCACGGCCGGTCCTGCCCGGCCGTGCGCACCACCACGGAAGGCCTTGGCATGTACGTCTCCACCACCCGCTCCGCGGACACCGGCCGGCCCGGGGGCCGGTCCCGCCACGCCGTGCCCGCGACCGTCGTCGGACTGGGCGTGGTCAGCCTGATCACCGACATGTCCGCGGAGATGGTCACCGCGGTCCTGCCGCTCTACCTCGTCTACGGCCTCGGCGTCGGCTACCTGCACCTCGGCGCGATCGACGGCCTCTACACCGGCGCGACGGCGTTGCTGCGCCTGGCCGGTGGCCACCTGGCCGACCGGCTCGGCCGCCCGAAAGCCGTGGCGCTGGCCGGGTACGGGCTCTCGGCCGTCACCAAGCTCGGCTTCCCGCTGGCAGGTTCGTCGCTGCCGCTGATCGGCGGTCTGATCGGCGTCGACCGGGCCGGGAAGGGCGTGCGTACCGCGCCACGGGACGCCATGATCACGCTCGCCACGCCCGCCGAAGGGCTGGGGCGGGCGTTCGGCGTGCACCGGGCGTTGGACACCGCCGGCGCGCTGCTCGGGCCGCTGGTCGCGTTCGGGCTGTTGACGTTGCTGGTCGGCGACTACACGTCCGTGTTCGCGGTCAGCTTCTGCCTGGGCGTGGTGGCCGTGGTGGTGTTGGCGGTGTTCGTGCGGCAGCCCGCCGGGACCGCGCCCCGAACCCGGGTCGGGCTGCGTGCGGGGTTGATGTTGTTGCGGGGACGCGGGTTGCGGCGGACGTGCCTGGCCGCGGCCTTGCTCGGGCTGTGCACGGTGGGGGACATGTTCCTGTTCGTCGGGGTGCAGCAGACCGCCGGGTTGCCTTCGGGCGCGTTGCCGTTGCTGCCGTTGGTGACGGCGTTGTCGTTCATGGCCTTGGCCACGCCCGTGGGGCGGTTGGCGGACCGGCTCGGGCGGTGGCGGGTGTTCCTGCTCGGGCACGTCGTGCTGCTGGTGGCTTACGTGGTGTTGGCGCTGGCGTTGAGCGGGTGGGCTGTCGCGGGTGTGGTTCTGTTGGCGCACGGCGTGTTCTACGCGTGCACTGACGGGGTGTTGATGGCTCATGCCGCGCCTTTGGTGCCGGAGGCCCTGCGTGCGACCGGGTTGGCGATTGTCCAAACTGGACAGGCGTTGGCTCGTGCCTGTGGAGCGGTTGTTTTCGGCGTTGTCGCGACCGGGTTGGCGTTGTCGCCCGCGTTCGCGGTGCTGGCGGTGGCGTTGCTGGTGGCGGTCCTGGTCGGCGGGGCGGTGCGGTCGTGATCGCGCGGCGGACGTGGGTCGGGGTCGGGCTGGTGGCGGTGACGCTGGCGGGTGGGGCGGTGTTCGTCGGGATGCGGTCGGGCGGTGCTGCTGTGTCCTCGTCGGCGCTGGACCTGCGTGGTGGCCCGATGCACGTGGACGGGTCGGGCCGGGTGCGGCAGGGGGACCGGGTGGGGCCGGCGTGCCACCGGGTGGACGTCGCGGCGGGCACCCTGGTGTGCCTGCGGGCCACCGCGCTGCCGGACCAGGCCGAGGTCGTCGTGTCCGACGCGGCGGGGGAGCGGCTGCGGCTGACCGAGTGGGGGACGCCGTCGCGGGCGCGCGTGTCGCCCAGCGGCCGGTTGGTGGCGTGGACGGTGTTCCGGGCGGGTGACTCGTACCTGGGCGGCGTCGGGACGTTCTCCACCACCGCGGGCATCTACGACTTGGCTTCCGGCAACCACTACGGGTCCCTGGAGGACTTCTCGCTGGTGCTGGAGGGGCGGCCCCATGCGGCCGACGACGTCAACTACTGGGGTGTGACGTTCGCGCGCGACGACGTGACCTTCTACGCGACCGTGCGGACCGGGGACTCGGCGTGGCTGGTGCGCGGCGACATGCGGACGCGGACGCTGGAGTCGGTGCGGCGCAACGTGGAGTGCCCCTCGCTGTCGCCGGACGGGACGCGGATCGCCTACAAGTTCCGGACCGGGGACACCTGGCGGCTGCACGTGCTGGACCTGGCGTCGGGCGCGGACGTGCCGCTGGCCGACCCGGCCCATCTGGACGACCAACCGCAGTGGCTGGACGACCGGACCGTGGCCTACGGGCGGGACAAGGCGGTGTGGTCGGTCCCGGCGGACGGCACCGGCACCCCGACCCTGCTCCAGCCCGACGCCTCCTCGCCGGCGGTGCCCCGATGACCGGGCAAGTGGCCACGCGCGAGCCCACCCCCGCCGTGCGGCTGTCCTCCCGGTTGCCGGCGGACTGCACGGTGGTCGGTCTCGTCCTGGTCGTTCTGGCGGCGGTCGTCCTCGTCGCCCTGCCGGAACCGGTCCGCGCGCCCGCCTCCACGATCCCGCTCGCGCTCGGCGAGGCGTGGCCGGGCGCGCGGACCGCCTCCAGCACCAGCGGCCTGCACACACCGCTCGCGTACCTGGACCTGGACACCCCGGTGAGTGTCACCAACGCGGGCGACACCGTGCGGATGGTGATCGGCGACCGGGTCATCCGCGAACTCCCCGCCTCCGACTCACCCCGCTTCGTCCTCACCGCCGCGCCGGAGGCCCTGGTGTGGCTGGAACTGTCCGACGTGACCGGCACGGGCGCGCTGTGGCGTGCCGGCCCGCGCGGCGAAGCCCCCACGCCGGTCACCGCCGACACCGGCCGGGTGGTGGTGCTGGAGTCCCAGTACGACCTGGTCGTCCACGACGGCCGCGCGAGCTGGGCCGCGGTGGTCGGCGAGGACACCGAGGTCCGCACGGTCGCGTTGGCGGGCGGGCCGATCGGCACGGTCGTCCTGCGGGGCAGGTACGCGCTGACGGCGTGGCCCTGGGCGACGGCGGCCGAGGTCGAGGCGGCGGGGTCGTCGCGGCTGGCCGACCTGCGGACCGGCGAGGTGACGACCGTGCGCGGCGAGGGCGTCGAACTGGTGGACTGCACGCCGGCGTGGTGCCGGGTGCAGGTGCTGCGGCAGAGCGGGACGGCCCGCCTGGACCTCATGCGCCCCGACGGGTCGTCGCGGCGGCGCGTGGGTGGGCGCGAGGTGCGTTCGGCGGTCGCGGATGTCGTGCTGCTGGACCGGTTCGCGGTCGTGGTGGACGACGGCCGGGGCGTGCTGGCGCTCTACGACGCCGTGGGCGACCGGACCGCCGACCTGGCGACGGGCTTCGGCACGGTCCTGGCGCGCGGCTCGTTCGTGTGGTGGTCGACCGGCGACAACACCCGCCTGACCTGGCACGCCCTGGACCTGCGCACGCTGTGACACGATCCGGTTTCACCCGGCCTCACGTGGCCATCTTCGCCTGAACGGCCTAACGTCCTACCTGTGACCGCAACGGGGAACGTGACATGGCCGGCTTAAGAGTGCGGGGTGCGCCGTCGGCGGTGCGGCGCACCCCGGGGCTCCTCAGCCGCCACGCCGGCGTCGGCCACCGGGAACCCGGGCCGACTCCGGCGCACGTCTAGGACAGGATCACCGACCGGGTCAGGTGCCGCGGCTGGTCCGGGTTGAGCCCGGCGGCCTCCGCGATGTGCACCGCCAACCGCTGCGCCACCACGAGGGTGGCCATCGGGTCCAGCGCGTTGGTCACGAACGTCCCGCCGGTCGCCGCCACGTCCCCCGCCAGCCCTTCCGGGGCCGGGCCGAACACCCAGGCCAGCCGGCCGGGCGCGGTGATGCTGATCGGCCCGTGGCGGTAGTCCATCGCCGGGTACGACTCGGTCCACGCGCCCGCCGCCTCGCGCATCTTCAGCGCCGCCTCGTGGGCCAGGCCGACCGTCCAGCCCCGGCCCAGGAAGGTGAACTGCGCGGCGTCCGTCCACTCCGGCGGCAGCACGACGTCCAGGGCCGCCGAGCAGTCGGCGATGGCCGGACCCAGGTCCTCGCCCAGGGACGTGCGCAGCAGGGCCAGGGCGCTGGTCGCGAACCGGGTCTGCACGACCGACACCTCGTCGGCGAAGTCGAGCACGACGACGTCGTCGGAGGCGTCCACGACGGGGGTGCCGCCGTCGGCGGTCAGGGCCAGGGTCGGCACGGGGACCGACTCCAGCAGGTCCAGCACCTCCGACGTGGTCCCCGACCGGGTGATGGCGACGACCCGGTCGTAGTCGCGCGCGCCGGGGAACTCGGAGGCGGCGAAGGCGTCGGTGTAGCCGTGACCGCGGGCTTCGCGCAGCCAGGCGTAGGACTGCGCCATGAACCAGGAGGTGCCGCAGCCGACGACGGCCACCCGCTCACCCGGTCGGGGCAGGACCGGCGCGACCTCCTTGGCCAGCGTGGACGCCCGGTGCCAGCAGTCCGGTTGGGTGGCGATCTCGACAGCGACGTGGGTGCTCACGGGCTCTCCTCCAGACAGTGCGCATTTCTGCACTCAAGCCACGAACATACTGCATGATTTTGCACCGCGAACAGCCCGTCGCAGCAAGAACCGTGCTCAAACGGTGACAACTGACTGTTGACCGCTGCGCGTACGAGGGGAAGTATGTGCACAATTGCTCACCAGCCGCCTCGGTGTGCAGTGCACCACACAGCCCCTCAGGGAGTGCCCCGTGACCGCTGCTCCACTCCGCGCCGCCGCCGCTCTGACGGCCGCCGCGCTGGCCCTGACCGCCTGTGGCGGTGGGGGGAACGCCGCAAGCGACGACGGCAAGTCGTTCACCTACTGGTCGATGTGGAAGGAGAACGAGCCGCAGGCGCAGGTCCTGGCGCAGGCGGTCGCCGACTTCGAGAAGGAGACCGGCATCGACGTCACCGTCCAGTGGCAGGGCCGGGACGTCCTGAAGAAGGTCGTGCCCGCGCTGCGCGGCGGCGACGTGCCGGACCTGGTCGACCAGGAGGAGGCCGGCGTGCGCGCGAACCTGGTCGCCTCCGACCAGTTCCGCGACCTGAGCGCGGTCTACGCGGCCGAGGTGCCCGGCTCGGGCAAGAAGGTCTCCGAGGTCGTCGCCGACAAGTACACCGGCACCCTCAAGAAGGACGGCAAGCTGTTCCTGGTGCCCTACGAGATCATCGGCAACGGCCTGTGGTTCGACGGCTCGAAGCTGCCCGGCGCCGCACCGAAGACGTGGGACGAGCTGGCCGCCCGGTTCGCCAAGGCCAAGGGTGAGGGGCGCGCGCCGATCGCGCTGGACGCCGACATCCCCTACTACAACGCCTACTGGACCGTCGGCGTCCTCCAGGGCGCGCTGGGCGCGGGCAAGGTCGACGAGCTGGCCAAGGACAAGACCGGCAAGGCCTGGGACACCCCCGAGGTGCGCGCCGCCCTGGCCAAGGTCAAGGCCCTGGTGGACAACAAGTACTTCATCGACGGCTACGACGGCTCCAAGTGGCCCGCCGTGCAGGAGAAGTGGGCGCAGCGCCAGGCGGACTTCCTGCTGATGGGCTCGTGGGCCCCGTCCGAGACCGGCCCGAAGGCCGCACAGGGCTTCCAGTTCACCTTCGCCCCGCTGCCGGGCGCGAAGACCACCGTGCCGGTGTCCAACCTCGGGTTCGCGATCCCCAAGCCCGCCAAGAAGGCCGCGGCGGCGGAGAAGTTCATCGCCTACTTCCTCAAGGACGCCCACCTGTCGAAGATCTCGACCACGGCCAAGAACCTCACCCCCAACCCGGCCCTGCCGGTGCCCGACGACCTGAAGGGCCTGGGCGCCGCGCTGGAGACGCTGCCGGTGTCGCGCCCCATCGACGGCATCGACGAGATCCCCGGCTACGCCGAGGAGGCCTTCTACCCGGTCAACGACCAGCTCATCAAGGGCAAGACCGACGTCGACGGGTTCCTGTCCCAGCTGGCCGAGAAGCAGGCGAACTACTGGAAGAAGAACGGCTGATGGCGGTTGCGTCCGCGACCGCGGTCGCCGGGCGTCGGGCGCGGCGGACCAAGGCGTCCGCCGCGCCGCTCACGCCGCTGGCCCGCCGCCGCCGAGCGCTGTTCTGGCCCTTCGTCGCGCCCGCCCTGGCGCTGTACCTGGTCTTCTTCGTGGGACCGGTGCTGGCGTCGGTGTGGATCAGCTTCCACCGGTGGGACGGCGTCGGCGCGCTCGAACCGCGCGGGGTGCAGAACTACGAGATCCTGCTGGACGACTCGACCTTCCTGGACTCGTTCGCCAACACCATGCTGATCCTGGTCGTGGTGGGCCTGGCGACGTTCGCGGTGTCGTTCGCGCTGACGATGGTGCTGCGCGAGATGCGGGGCCGCAAGTTCGTACGGGCGGTGCTGTTCTTCCCCTACATCGTCTCGCCGGTGGTGCTGTCGGTGCTGTGGGGCTTCCTGTTCCGCTCGCCCGAAGGCCTGCTCACCACGCTGTGGTCCGGGGTCACCGGCGCCACGCCGAACTGGTTGGGCGACAACCTGTTCACGGTGATCTGCATCGGCCTGATCTGGGTCAACACCGGGTTCTTCACCACGATCATCATGGCCGGCGTCGACCGCATCCCCGCCGACCTGTACGAGGACTCCGCGCTGGCCGGAGCCACGGCGTGGCAACGGTTCCGGCACATCACGCTGCCGCTCACCTGGGACGTGGTGGCCACCGCCGCCGTGATCTGGACGATCTCGTCGTTGAAGATCTTCGAGTTCATCTACGCCTTCGGCGGCACCACCAACGACATGCCGACGGTCGAGGTGTGGAACAGCGCGCTGTTCATCTACGGCAGCACGTTCGGCGGGCGCAACCCGCAGTACCAGTTCGGGTACGCCTCCGCCTCGGCGGTGGTGATGCTGCTCGTGGTCGGTGTCCTGGTCGTGCTGCTGCGGAGGGTGATGCGCCGTGCGCAAATCCAGTTCTAGACACGGTCACGGACCGCTCTACCGGGGCGGCGTCGGCCTGGTGTGGCTGCTGGCGGTCTTCAACGTCGGCGTGCTGGCGTGGATGGGCGTGGCCGCGCTGCGCGAGCACACCGCGATCTTCTCGCAGCCCTGGTCGCTGTCGACGTTCGGCCAGTTCGGCAACTTCGCCAAGGCCTGGTCGGACAGCGGGTTCGGGGCGGCGGCGCTGAACACGGTGGTGCTGGTCGCCGGGTCGGCCGTGGTGCTGGTGGCGATCTCCGCGCCCGCCGCCTACGCCCTGGCCCGCTCCGGCACGCGGATCTCCGGGGCGATGGCGTTGTTCTTCGCGCTGGGCATCGGCATCCCGGTGCAGGTCATCGTGATCCCGCTGTTCGTGATGCTGGAGAACATCGGCCTGGTCAACTCGTTGACGGGCTTGTTCGTGCTGTACGTGGCGCTGTCGCTGCCGTTCACGGTGTTCCTGCTGACCGCGTTCTTCGGGTCCCTGCCCGAGGAGGTCGAGGAGGCCGCCGCGATCGACGGCGCCGGGCCGCTGCGCACGTTCGTGCAGATCTCGTTGCCGCTGGCCCGGGGCGGGTTGATCACGGCGTTGATCCTCAACGCCATCGGCCTGTGGAACGAGACGTTCATCGCCCTGGTGTTCATCCAGGACACCGAACTGCAAACGCTTCCCCTGGCGCTGCTGGGGTTCATGCAGACCCAGCAGTACTCCGGAGCCGACTACGGCGCTCTGTTCGCCGGCGTCTGCATCCTCGTCCTGCCCATGCTCGCGCTCTACGTCTGGCTCGGACGGCGCATCGTCGAAGGGATGACGCTCGGCGCCGTCAAATAACCCCTGCGACACAAGGAGCCTTCATGGCCGACATCACGCGGCGGTCCCTGTTCGGCGGCGCCCTGGCGACCGGTGTGGTCGCGTTGGGCAGCGGCACCGCCACCGCCGCCGACGACCCGCCCCGGCCGCCCGGTCAGACCACCATGATCGACGTCCCGTTCCCCGCGCACACCACCGTCCGGATCGGCCTGATCGGCCTCGGGAACCGGGGCGGCGCAATGGCTTCCGGCTGGGCCTCCGTGCCCGGCGCGGTGGTCACGGCGGTGTGCGACATCCGCACCAGCCGGGCGCAGAGCACCGCCGACCGGCTGGTCGCCGAGGGCCGTCCCCGGCCGGCGGTCATCGGCGGCTCGGTCGACTCCTACAAACAACTGCTGGCCCGCACCGACGTCGACCTGGTCTACATCGCCACGCCGTGGGAGTTCCACTACGCGCAGGGCCGGGACGCGATGCTCGCGGGCAAGCACGCGTCGGTGGAACTGCCCATCGCCACCGAGCTCTCGGAGCTGTGGAGCCTGGTCGACACCTCCGAACGCACCCGCAAGCACCTGATGCTCGCCGAGAACTGCTGCTACGGCAACAACGAGCTGGCCATGCTGCGGATGTCGCACTCCGGTGCCTTCGGCACGGTCACCAACGGCCACGGCGGCTACCTGCACGACCTGCGGGCGCTGCTGTTCAGCGACACGTACTACACCGACTCGTGGCGCAGGCTGTGGCACACCCGCAGCAAGGCCAGCTTCTACCACATGCACGGCCTGGCCCCGGTGGCCGCCGCGATGGACATCAACCGCGGCGACCGGTTCACCACGGTCAGCGCGACGGCCACCCCGGCGCGCGGCCTGGCCGACTACCGCGAGCGGTTCGTGCCGCGCACGCACCCGTCGTGGAACGAGACCTACGTCAACGGCGACCTGGTCACGTGCCACATCAAGACGTCCAAGGGCTACGACATCCGCACCGCCCACGACGTCAGCACACCCCGCCCGTACAGCCGCATCAACAGCATCGCGGGCACCCGCGGCCTCTTCGAGGACTACGCCGGCACCACATCCGGCGCGCGCGTGTACTTCGAGCCCAGCCACGCCGACCACTCGTGGCGCGACTTCGGGACGTTCCGCGAGCAGTACAAGCATTGGCTGTGGCGCAAGTTCCCCAACGGGGTCGGCGGCCACGGCGGCATGGACGGCATCATGCAGTGGCGCACGGTGCAGCTCATGCGCTCCGGGCTGGTGCCCGACATCGACGTCTACGACTCGGCGGCCTGGTGCGCGCCGATCCCGTTGAGCGTGCTGTCCCTGGACACCGGCGGCGCGGCGGTGGCGGTGCCGGACTTCACCCGCGGCGACTGGTCCCGCCCGCGACCCGGGCTGGACTCCGCCGAGACCGACATGCCCGGCGGTGGCGGCACTTCCCCGCTGCCCAACCTGGCGGCGGCGTTCGACAACGTCGGCACCACCTACGAGAACAACACCACCCCCGGCAACTTCGACGGCGAGGGCAACAGCTTCTCCGCCGACAAGCTGACCGCCGCCGGCCTGGCTCCCGGCGCGTCGGTCACCGCGTTGGGCGCGTCGATCACCTGGCCCACCGGGGTCGGCGTGCGGAACAACGCGCGCGGGGCCGGACAGGTGATCCGGTTGTCCGGCAAGGGGAGCAGGGTCGTGGTGCTCGGATCGGGCATCGGGACGTTGCCCAGCGGCGACCTGGTCGTCCGCTACACCGACGGCACCACCGCGCGCGGCACCATCGCGTTCCCGAACTGGACGCAACCGGCGGCGGGCGGTGCCACGGCGGTGGCGACGGTCGTCGGCCGCAACCGCCAGAGCGGTTACGGCGACACCGCTTACCGCTACACCGTTTTCGCCCACTCGGTCGCCACCAACGCGGCGAAGAGCGTGGACACGGTGACCCTGCCGGTCAACGCCGACATGCACTTCTTCGGGCTGGGCCTGGCGCCGTAGTGCTAACGGGAACCCCTCCGCCGCCGATGCTCGGGGTGACGGAGGGGGGTTTTCCCTTGGACGTGCGCACTTCGCCGGGGCCGCTGCGACTCGTTCCCTTCGCGGTACCCGGGTTCCTGCTGATGGTCGCCTTGCTGATCGGGCGCTGACCGCGTTCGCGTGCACGGTCCTCTACAGCGTGCCGGTCATGCTGTGGATCTCGCTGGCCGCCGGCGTCCCCGACTGACCTACTCGAACCGGCCCGGATCACCCGCGCCGCGCCGCACGACCTCCGGCTCACCGCCGGAGAAGTCCACGACGGTGGTCGGCTCGGTGCCGCACTCGCCCGAGTCCAGGACCGCGTCCACCGCGTTGTCCAGCAGGTCCTTGATCTCCCAGCCCTGCACCGGCGGCTCCTCCTGGCCGGGCAGCAGCAGCGTGCTGGACAGCATCGGCTCGCCCAGCTGCTCCAGCAGCGCCTGCGCGACCGGGTGGTCGGGGATGCGCGCGCCGACGGTCTTCTTCTTCGGGTGCAGCAGGCGGCGCGGCACTTCGCGGGTCGCCGGGAGGATGAAGGTGTAGCTGCCCGGGGTCGCGGACTTGATCGCGCGGAACACCGCGTTGTCGACGTGCACGAACTGGCCCAGTTGGGCGAAATCGCGGCACATCAGGGTGAAGTGGTGCCGGTCGTCGAGGTGGCGGATCTGGCGGATGCGGTCCAGGCCGTCCTTGTTGCCCAGCTGGCAGCCCAGCGCGTAGCAGGAGTCCGTGGGGTAGGCGATCAGCCCGCCGGACCGGATCAGCTCGACCGCCTGGTCGATGGACCTGCGCTGCGGGTTGACCGGGTGCACGTCGAAGTACCTCGCCATGCGCGGAGCCTAGTGGGCGGCGATTCGACGCGCGCGGGAACGCCCGCCAGGGTTGCGGGCAAGAAGGGGCGTGCGAACCGAGAGCGCCTTGGCGGCGCAACGTGGGAGTCCGGTGACCGAACGCTTGGACACACCCGATGACCTGGCCGAACTGTACGACCAGCACGCCCGGCCACTGCACGCGTACCTGTCCCGCCGGGCCGGGGCGACGGTGGCCGACGACCTGGTGGCCGAGGCCTTCCTGGTGCTGTGGGAGCAGCGTCACACCTTCGACCCGACGCGCGCGGGCGCCCGCGCCTGGCTGTACGGCGTGGCGACCAACCTGCTGCGCCGACACGCCCGGTCGGAGGAACGGCGACTGCGGGCGTGGGCACGGCACGGGGTCGCTGTCGGGGAGGACGTGAGCGCCGTGGTGGCTTCGCGGACCGACGCGGGGGCGCTGAGCGCGCGGCTGGCGACGGCCATCGCTGCGCTGCGGGTGGAGGAGCGGGACGTGCTGCTGCTGGTGGCGTGGGCGGACTTGACACCGACCGAGATCGCGGAGGTGCGCGGGGTGCCGGTGGCGACCGTGCGGACCCGACTGCACCGGGCGCGGACCCGGCTGCGGGGGTTGGAGATCGTGGAGGGGGAGCGCAATGGGTGAGCGGGACTGGCTGGACGAGGGTGTGCGCGGGGTGTTGGCGGATCCGGCGCCGATGAGCGAGGAAGCTTTCGCGGCGGGGCGCGCGAGGGTGCTGGCGGTGGCACTGGGTTCAGACTCACCTGGTGCGACCGGCGTGGCTGGTTCCGCTAGTGCCGCCGGCGTGGCTGGTGCGGAAGGCGTGGCCTCCGGCCCCCGTCTCCATTCTCCCACGGGAGACCGACAATCGGCGGCCCGTGGCTCGCGGAGCAGTTCGGCGGCTCACTCGGGCGGTTCGGCGGGTCGCCCGGGTGGTTCGGCTGGGCGTTGGTCGGGTGGTCGCCGGTGGGTGGCGGTTGCGGCCGGGGTGGTTCTGATCGCGGTCGCCGGTGTGGTCGTGGGGGCGGTGAGTGCTCCGCCTGAGGCCACGGCGGCCGAAGTGTTGAACCGGGCGGCGGAGAGCGTGGTCGGTGCCGGTGATCCCGTCCTGCTTCCCGGTCAGTACCGCTACACCCGGACCCGGGACTGGGCGCTCGCCGTCGACGACCGCGGCGACCGGAGGTTCCGCCACCTCTACGAAGGCATCTCCGAGACCTGGCGTCCGCAGGACTGGCGGGCCGAGTGGCTGTCCCGCCACACCGTCACCGGGAAGCGCCAGTGGGTCGAGGGCACCGAAGCCGACGCTCGGGCCGCCGGTATCCACCTCGAAGAACCCCGCACCACCGAACACCGGGCCCCGTGCGGCGACTTCATCCCCCAACTGGGCGAGAGCGGGCCGTGCGCGGACGTCGCCGGCAGTTGGCGGCACCCCACCGAGGCCTTCCTCACCCGGCTGACCCGCGACCCGGTCGAGCTGCACCGCCAACTGGTCGAGGCTGCGGGCGACCTGCCCGGCGGACCGATGGCCGTCGCCGCCGACGTGCTCGCCACCGCCTGGGTCCCCGAAGACCTGCGGGCAGCGCTCTACCAGGCCCTCGCGAAACTCCCCGACCTGACCGTCTCCGACCGCGCGGCCGACCTGGACGGCCGGATCGGCATCGCGCTGCGGGCCGGGGCCGGGCCGCAGGTGCGGGAGATCGTCATCGATCCCGCGACCGGCCGGTTCCTCGGCGAACGGATGATCGGCACCCAGGAGTGGGAAGGACTGCCGGCCGGCACGGTCTGGTCGTTCACCTCCGTCACCATCGGCATCGCCGACGAGCCCGGCGTACGCCCCACCAAGACCACGCCCTCCGGCTGACCGCAAACCGTACGAAAGTCTCTTGTCCGGCCCTCCAGCCGCCGCAAATACTCGGCACGTCCGACCAGGACACACCTCCACCGCCCGGGACACGAAGGGCCATCGAGGGCTGGCTCGTTCCGGGCGCCCTGCATGCGAGGAGCGCTGATGCGTCAACCCACCCTGCCCGGACGAACACTCGGCCTGGGACTGGCGGTCACCACCGCGGTCGCCGCCGCGTTCGTCCTGCCCGGCACGGCCACCGCCGCGCCGGAAGGCCCGATCGTCGCCGAGAGCGCGCCGAACGCGGTCGCGGACAGCTACATCGTCGTGCTCAAGGACAACGGGCTCGCGCAGTCCGACGTCGGCGGCAAGGTCGCCGAACTCACCGGCCGCTACGGCGGCAAGGTCGGCTTCACCTACCGCGCCGCCATGAAGGGCTTCTCGGTCACCCTGTCGGCCCGGCAGGCCAAGCGCCTGGCCGCCGACCCGGCCGTGTCCTACGTGGAGCAGGACCGCACCGTCCAGGTGCTGGCCGACCAGCTCAACCCGCCGTCGTGGGGCCTGGACCGCGTCGACCAGGCGGACCTGCCGCTGAACCAGAAGTACAGCTACGGCACCGAGGCGTCCAACGTCACCGCGTACGTCATCGACACCGGCATCAACTACAACCACGGCGACTTCGGCGGCCGGGCGAGCTTCGGCTTCGACGCGTTCAGCGACGGCCAGAACGGCAAGGACTGCCACGGCCACGGCACGCACGTCGCCGGCACCGTCGGCGGCACGACCTACGGCCTGGCCAAGAAGGTCAACCTCAAGGCCGTGCGCGTGCTCAACTGCCAGGGCGGCGGCTCGGTGTCCACCGAGGCGGCCGGCGTCGACTGGGTGACCGCGAACGCGGTGTTCCCGTCCGTGGCCAACATGAGCCTCTACACCGGCACCGCGAACGAGCCCAGCCGCGTGCTCGACGACGCCGTGCGCGCCTCGATCGCCAAGGGCGTGTCCTACGTCGTCGCGGCCGGCAACTTCAACGACGACTCCTGCAAGTACTCGCCGCAGCGCGTCACCGAGACCATCAACGTCGGCTCCACCACCAACACCGACGCCCGGTCCTCGTTCTCCAGCTACGGCACCTGCACGGACCTCTTCGCCCCCGGCTCCAACATCGTCTCCGCGTCCCACTCGAACAACTCGGGCTCGGCGACGATGAGCGGCACGTCGATGGCCTCCCCGCACGTGGCCGGCGTGGTCGCCCTGTACCTGGCGAACAACCCGACCAAGACCCCGGCTGAGGTCCACAGCGCGATCCTGGCGCAGACCACCCCGAACAAGGTCACCAACCCGGGCGCCAACACCCCGAACCGCCTGCTCCGCGTCAACGGCGGCACCCCGGGCGTCTCGGTGACCAACCCCGGCAACCAGACCACCGCCGTAGGCGGCACGGCGAACCTCCAACTCACGGCATCCGGCGGCACAGCCCCGTACACGTGGTCCGCAACCGGCCTCCCGACCGGCCTGAGCATCTCCTCCTCCACCGGCCAGATCACCGGCACCGCCACCACCGCCGGCACCTACACGGTCACCGCGACCGCCACGGCATCAGCAGGCGGCTCGGGCAGCACCACGTTCACCTGGACGGTAGGCGCAGCAGGCTGCGCCACCCTGACCAACGGCACCGACGTGTCCATCCCGGACGCCGGCTCGGCCGTCACCAGCACCATCACGGTGTCCGGCTGCGTCGGAAACGCCTCCACCACCTCGAAGGTCGAGGTGCACATCAAGCACACCTGGCGCGGTGACCTGGTCATCGACCTGGTGGCCCCGGACGGCACCGCCTACCGCCTGAAGAACTCCAGCGGCAGCGACAGCGCGGACAACGTCGACGCCACGTACACGACCAACCTGTCCTCGGAAACCCGCAACGGCACCTGGTCGCTGCGAGTCCAGGACGTAGCCCGCTACGACACCGGCACCATCGACACCTGGAGCCTAACCCTCTAACCCACCGCCCACCCGCCGCTCTTCGCGCCGAAGGCGCAAGGCAGGGCTCCCAGCCACAGGAAGGGCCTCGGTTTCTTCCCCCGTACGGCCTGGGCGCAGCCCAACCACGCTTCGACCCTCTTTGCAACCACGCTTCACCGGTTGCGAAGAGGGTCGAAGCGTGGTTGCCTCCGGCAGGCCGTACGGGGGAAGGAACCGACGCCCTTCCACCCCCGGGGGCCTGCCGCGCGGCGAGCGCCGCTTTTAATCTTTTGATCTTGAGAGCGCGCCAGCGCGTTCAGCTTGAGAGCGCGAAGCGCACTCACCGCTTGCGGTAAGTAGCGGTGTAAGTGGTGTTGAGAGAAGGAGCGGTGATGGTGTGCTCCTTGGCCCCACCATCAGACCAAGACACGAACGTATAAGTAGACCGGTTCACCACCTGAGTCTCCGGAGCACTCACCGAGTTGGCCGACCCCACGATGACCGTCACCGTGAACGGCGTCGACCGAGTCGATTCGTTGAACCCCAACCCAGACAGCCGCAACCCACCCGGGTTCGTCTTGAACGTCAACTGCACGGTCTGCGGTTCCAACCTCACCGTCGTCGAGTTGCTCAGCCCTTGTGAATCCGTCGCGGTCAGCCTCAACCTCAACGACGCCGGGTACTGGTGATCCGGCGCGGTGAACTGTCCACTCGCGACACCGTTGAACGTCTGCACCACGTGCTCGTGGCAGTCCGTAGTCGTGAAGCAGTGGTCCACCAACAGCGTCCAACTCAACCCAGACGCCGGCACGGACCCGTCCTGCGTATCACTCGCCCGGCCGGAGAACTGGATCACGTCCCCGACCTTCCAGCGCAAGCCGCCCGAAGGAGCGTCGACAACCGGATTCGGCGGAGTATTGCCCACTGTGACAGTGACCGACGCCGTCCCCGTAGCCCCCTGAGGATCGGTGACCCTCAACGAAGGCGTATACGTACCGGCCACCGTATACGTCCGAGACGCCGTCCCTCCGGTCGCATCGCCGTACGTACCATTACCGTCCAAGTCCCAGCTGTAGGCCAGTGCACCACCCTCAGGATCGGTAGACGCCGTCCCACTGAAGTTGACCGTCAGCGGCGCGTCACCACTAGTCGGACTGGCCGAGATCCGTGCAGTCGGAGCCTGGTTCGCCGCCGTGTAGACGATCCGGTGGATGGTTCCGTTGTCCATGTTGACGTAGAACAGGTCACCGCCAGGCCCGATCTCCAGGTCCACCGGGTGCCCGGCACCCGCGCCACTCGCGTCCGCGCACACCAGGCACTGCCGCACGGCCGGGTCGGGCAGGCCGTTCGTGCCGGGCATCATCGCCCAGATCTCGTTGCGGCTGTGGTCGCCGAAGAACAACGCACCGTTGTACGCCGACGGGTACGAGCCGCCGTTGTAGAACGCGAGGCCGGTGATGGACGAACCGCCCGTCCGGCAGCCGGTGTAGTTCACAACGCACGCGTTGTGGTTGTAGGCGTAGTACGGCGCGGTGACCGAACCGGCCGTGTTGTACAGGGTGGAGCACATCGTCAAGCCCGCACCCTCATAGCCTCCCTGCCGCGCAGCACCCTCGTAGCACGGCCAGCCGAAGTTCCTCGCCGCACCAGGGACGAACCGGTTGACCTCTTCCCAAACGCCCCAGCCGACATCGCCGATCCACAGCTCATCCGTACCCGGCCGTTGCGTCATGCGGAACGGGTTGCGCAGGCCGTAGCCGAGGATCCGGCGCGCGTTCGGGTCGGATGAGGACGCGAACGGGTTGTCCGGCAGGCCCTGCCCGGTCGTGGGGTCGATCCGCAGCACCGCGCCATCCAGCGTCACGGGCGTGCGGCGCACGCTCTGGCTGCGCAACGCGCCGCCTTGGGCACTCGGTGAAGTGAGGGTGGTGCCGACGCCGCCGGGCGGGTCGCCACACGGGTTGGCCTGGTTGCCCGCGTAGAAGTTGCCGTACTGGCCGTAGTCGACGTTGTTGAAGCTCGCCCCGTCGCCGCCGGTGACGTACAGCGCGCCGTCGCGGCCGAACAGCAGCGTGCCGACGGAGTGGCTCGGGTACTGCTGGCACCAGTCGTTGATCAGTACCTGCTCGCTCACGGCGGTGTTGCCGCTGGCGGTCAGCCGGGACAGCCGGCCGGATACCAGGCAGCCGTCCGTGGTCGGCCCCGGTGGCGTCGGGCAGGCGTCACCCCAGGTCGGGGCGGTGCCGCCGATGCGGGCGTCGTAGGCGTACAGGGCGTAGACGTACGGGGTGGCGGGGAAGCTCGGGTGCAGCTCCAGGCCCAGCATGCCCCGGTCCCAGAAGTCGTGGACGCTCGCGGACAGGTCGGCGAACGTGGTCGGCGTGGGGTCGCTGAGGTTGTCGAAGACCTTCACGACACCGTTCTTCTGCGCCACGAACACCCGGCCGTCGTTGGCGAACCGGACCGCGGTGGGGTTGGTCAGGCCGCTGAACACCACTTGATCGCTGAAGTTGGGTGGCAGGACCGCCGCGTGGACCGCCGGCACGGCGACCAGTGCCGCCGCCGGCAGGGTGAGGGTGAGGAGCGCTGTCGTCAACCTGGGGCGCAGTCTCATTGCGGCCCCCTTCCCGGTCCGCTTTGGTCTGTCCATCGGCCTGCGTGGGGGAAGTCGTTACGCGTCAACGAGAAGTGGTCGACCGGCTACCCGGCGGAACCGTGGGGCGCTCGGTGTCACCGGGCCGTTCGAGTGAACACCTGCACGCTGTCCGGCACCGGGGGCAGGGTGGCCATCTCGTCGGCCAGGCGGCGGGCGGCGGTGGTGTAGGACGGGGTGGCCAGGACCTTGTCCAGGGCGGGGCCGATGTCGGCCACCGAGTCCACCGCGAGGCCTGCGCCTGAGCGGGCCACGGCCTCGGCGTTGAGGAACTGGTCCATCGAGAACAGCGGTGCCGCAACGATGGGCACCCCCGCTGCCAGGGCCGTCATGGTGGTGCCGAAACCGCCGTGGACCACCGCGGCGGCGGCGTGGGGCATGACGTCCTGCTGGGGCACGAAACGCTCGACCCGCACATGATCCACAGTGGACAGTGAGGTGTCACCGGCCTGCCCTACCGTGACCAGTGCCCGCACCGACCGGGTGGTCAGCGCGTCCACCAGGGTCCGGTACGCGCCGGCGAACGTCGGCAGCACGGCGGCGACCGTGCCGAAGCTCGCGTAGACCAAGGGGCCGTCTCCCGGGATGTCCGGCGGCGGGGCAGTGGCGGACGGCATCGGGTAGCTGAACCGGTGCACCGGCCGGTCGGTGGGCGCGGATTCCAGGGACGGCGGCACCACCGACACCAGCGGCGAGGTCAGCAGACCGTCGTCGGTGCAGCCCAGGCGCGACAGGGCGTCGTCCAGCATCCCGGCCGCCTGGACGCTCACCTCCGCCAACCCGATCGCCACCTCCACGAGCGGCACACCCCACCGGCTCGCGACCGCGTACGAGGAGAACTCGGCCATCTCCCGCACGAGGAGCTCCGGCCGGAACTCCTCGACGGCAGCCTCCATGCCAGGCAGCGCGGCACGGGCGTCGAGGCCGGCGAACACGTCCCGGATGACGACCCGGTTCGCCTCCTCGCGCGACAGGCCGGGCAGCTTCGCGAAGATGGGGGCGCGCTCGCCGGGGGCGGGCTCGCCGAACGGCACGTGCACCAGTCCCGCGCGGGCCACCTGCTCGGCGAACGAGGCGGGTGCGGCGACCCGGACCTCGTGCCCGGCGGCGGCGCAGGCGTGGGCGAACGGCGTCATCGGTCCGAAGTGACCGATGTTCGCCGTGGTGGCGAACATAATGCGCATACCGCAGGGTCGCGCGGCTCACCTGCGCCGTTACGCCCGCGAAGCCCTCCAGCCCCGCACCGAACAGCGCCTCAGCCTCAGGGTGTCCGGCCAGGCCGTCGGTCAGGCGCCGCGCAGGGCGTCGGAGGCCTCGGTGATGATGTCGCGCATGGCCTGTTCGGCAGCGGCCGGGTCGCCGGACTGCACGGCCTGCGCCACGTCGGCGTGCAGGCGGATCGCGGCGGGGTTCGGGCGGGCCGGCATGAGGCCGTGGTGGGTGCGGCCGATGAGGACCTCGGACACCACGTCGGTCAGCGCGGCCAGCATCTCGTTGCCCGACGCGGCCAGCAGCGTCCGGTGGAACAGGAGGTCCGCCTCCAGGTAGGCCTCCAGGTTGCCCGCCTTGCCGTGCACGGCCATGTCCATCACCGCCCGGGTCAGGTCGCCGCACTGCTCGGGCGTCGCGCGGGCCGCCGCCAAGGCCGCCGCGACCGGCTCGACCCCGCCGCGCAGCTCGCCCAGCGACTCCAGCTGGGCCTCGCGGTCCGAGCCGTCCAGCCGCCACCGGATGATCCGGGGGTCGAACACGTTCCACGCCGCCCGCTCGGCCACCGTCACCCCGACCCGCCGGCGCGTGGTGAGCACCCCCATCGACTCCAGCACCCGCACCACCTCACGGATCACCGGCCGGGACACGCCGTTGCGCTCGGCCAACTCGTCGATGCGCAGCACGTCCCCGGACGCGATGGCGCCGGAGGTGATCAGCCGTCCCAGGTCGTCCAGGACGGTCTGGTGCAGGCCCGGCTTGGTGGTCGCCACGACGCGGAATCCTCTCACGATTGCGCTCGTCAGGCTCACCTGAACGATAAAGAACAGATCATTGCGGGTTCCCGCGTTGTAAAAACCTGATTAATGGTCCAGGCTGTGCGGCACCGAGGAAGGGAGGCCGCGTGTCACAGCCGATCGTGGTCATGGGTGTGTCGGGCTCGGGCAAGACGACCCTGGGCGCCGCGCTCGCCCGCCGCCTGGGCGTGCCGTTCGCCGACGCGGACGACTTCCACCCGCCCGCGAACATCGCCAAGATGGCCGCCGGCACGCCCCTGGACGACGCCGACCGGGCACCGTGGCTGGTCGCGATCGCCGCGTGGCTCGCCGACCACGCCGACGGGGGCGTGGTCACCTGCTCGGCGCTCAAACGGGTGTTCCGCGACCGGCTGCGCGCCGCCGCCCCTGCGGTGTTCGTGCACCTCGCGGGCGACCCGGACGTCGTGCGCGCCCGCGTCGCGTCCCGGCCGGGCCACTTCATGCCGGTGAGCCTGGTCGCCTCCCAGTTCGCCGCCCTCGAACCGCTCGACGCCGACGAGCCCGGCGTCGTGCTCGACCTCGACCAGCCGGTCGAGGCGCTGGTCACCTCCTGCCTCGCCGTCGCGGAAGGACTGCCCACATGACCCCCGCCGTGGAGACCCTGGCCGTCCACACCCTGGCCGTCCACGCCATCGCCGACCACGCCCAGCTCGCCCAGGCCCAGGTGGCGCAGACCCTGGCCGCCGGGCGCCTGCTGCCCGCCGCCCTGGTCGGGATCGCGCTGCTCGTCGTGCTGATCACCCGGTTCAAGCTCAACCCGTTCCTCGGGCTGACGATCTCCTCGCTGGTCGTCGCGCTCATCGCCGGGCTGCCGCTGGACCAGGCCGTGGCGAGCTTCGGCAAGGGTTTCGGCGACACCGCCGCGGGCGTCGGCACGCTGATCGCCCTCGGCGCCATGATCGGCAAGCTGCTGGCCGACACCGGCGGCGCGGACGCGATCGTGGACAAGATCATCAGCCGGTCGTCGCGCCGCGCCCTGCCGTGGGCGATGGCCGCGGTGGGCGCGCTGATCGGCCTGCCGATGTTCTTCGAGATCGGCCTGGTGCTGATCATGCCGGTGGTCCTGCTGATCTCGCGCCGGTCCGGGATGTCGTTGATGCGCCTGGGCATCCCCGCCCTGGCCGGCCTGTCGGTGATGCACGGCCTGGTGCCCCCGCACCCCGGTCCGCTGGTCGCGGTGAACGCCCTCAAGGCCGACCTGGGCATCACGCTGGGCCTGGGCGTCCTGATCGCCCTGCCGACGGTCGCCATCGCCGGCCCGCTGTTCGCCCGCTACGCCGCCCGCTGGGTCGACGTGCCCGCGCCGGAACTGTTCGAGGCCGACGAACGCGACGACCGGCCCAAGCCGACCTTCGGCGTCACGCTGGCCACCGTCCTGCTGCCGGTCGTGCTGATGATGGGCAAGGCGCTGGCCGACATCGTGGCGGAGAAGGGCAACCCGGTCCGGTCGGTGCTGGACTTCCTCGGCACGCCGGTCATCGCGCTGCTGATCGCGGTCGTGGTCTCGATGCTGACGCTGGGCCGGGGCGCGCGGATGTCGGTGCGCGAGGTCGGCAAGTCGGTCGAGTCGGGCCTGCCGCCGATCGCGGGCATCCTGCTCATCGTGGCCGCCGGCGGCGGGTTCAAGCAGACGTTGATCGACACCGGCATCGGCAAGCTCATCGCCGACTGGGTGGCCGGCAGCGGCCTGTCGGTCCTGCTGCTGGCGTGGCTGGTGGCCGTGCTGATCCGCCTGGCCACCGGCTCGGCGACGGTCGCGACCGTGACCGCGTCCGGCATCCTCGCGCCGCTGGTGACCACGCTGGACCCGGGGGAGACCTCGCTGCTGGTGCTGGCGATCGGCGCGGGCTCGCTGTTCTTCTCGCACGTCAACGACGCCGGGTTCTGGCTGGTCAAGGGCTACTTCGGGCTCACGGTGGGGCAGAACGTGAAGACGTGGTCGCTGATGGAGACGGTGATCTCGGTGACCGGCCTGGTCCTGGTGCTGCTGACCGACCTGGTGATCTAAGCGGTGAGCTCGGTGGGCGTGGCGATCACGTCCACCATCGCGCCGTTGCGCAGGACGGTGACCTGCAACGGCAGGCCGATCGCCTCCGCGAACAGCTGCTTCTGGATGCCCTGCGCGTCCTTGACCCGAGTGCGGGCCACGCTCAGGACCAGGTCGCCGTCGTGCAGTCCCGCCCGGTCGGCCGGGCCGCCGCGGACCACCTGCACCAGGCGCACACCCGCCTTCTGGCCCGTGCGCTCGGCCACCGGGTCGGGCAGGGGCGCGGGCACGCCCACGACCCCCAGGTACGCCCGCCGCACCCGGCCCTCGACCATCAGCGTGGACAGGATGCGTTGGGTCGTGCTGTTCATGGGGATCGCCAGGCCGAGGCCGATCCCGGCCAGCGCGGTGTTGATGCCGACGACCTCGCCGTGGGAGTTCGCCAGCGCGCCGCCGGAGTTGCCCGGGTTCAGGGCGGCGTCGGTCTGGATGACGTCCTCGATCACCCGCCCGACCCGCCCGGTGCTCACCGGCACCGCCCGGCCCAGCGCGCTGACCACGCCCGCCGTCACCGAACCCGCCAGGCCCAACGGGTTGCCCACGGCGATGACCAACTGGCCCACCCGCAAGGCGTCCGCGTCCCCGAACACCGCGGCCGAAGGGGTGTCCGGGGCCTTCAACACGGCCAGATCCGACAACGGATCCGTGCCGACCACGTCGAAACGCGCCTCACTGCCATCCGCGAACACCACCACGCCGTCCCGCCCGGAACCCACGACGTGCGCGTTGGTCAGCAGGAACCCGTCATCGGTGAACACCACGGCCGATCCGGCGCCCCGCCCCATCCGCACACTGGCGACATGCGGCGTCACATCCCGCGCGACCGCCACGACGATCCGCGAGTAGGCGTCCAACGGGCTTTCGTCCACGGCGAGACCTCCCGGGATTACTTGATTACATCGTGCGCCCGGGAGGCGTGCGCTGTCAGGTCCGTTCGCCGTCAGCGCAGCAGCCTGCCGGGCACTACGACGTCGACTCACTTCACGCGGCGAAGATCGTGCACCCCAAGAGCCGCGTGGTCGGGCTCAGCGGACGTGGTCGGCCAGGGTTGCGGCGACCTCGGCCGGTGACGGCATCGCGGCGACCTCGGTGGCGATCGCCTTCGTCGCGTCCGCGACGGCCGTGTCGGACAGCAGCTTGCGGGCGTGGGAAGTCACGGCCTCGGCTGTCACCTCGTCGCCGAGCAGTTGCGCGCCCAGGCCGTGTGCCACGACCGCTTCCGCGTTGCTGAACTGGTCCGCGCCCTGCGGCAGCACCAGTTGCGGCACGCCCGCGCCGAACGCACCCAGCGTCGTGCCGCTGCCGCCGTGGTGCACGACGAGGTCGATGTGCGGCAACAGGTCCGCCTGCGGCACCCACGGCAGCACGGTGACGTGGTCGGGCACCTCGCCCAGCGCGTCCACCTCGACCGTCGGCCCGGCCGCGACCAGCACTCGCGCGCCCTCCACCGCCGCCAGCCCCGCGATCGCGTTGCGCAGCACTTCGGCGTGGCCGAACGCGGTGCCCAGCGTGAGGTAGAGCAGCGGCTGCTCGTGCGCGGTCACCCACGCGGGCAGCTCGCCGGGCTCGGCGAAGGGCACCGGGCGCAGCGGGATCGTGTGGTTCGCGGCCAGGAACGCCTGGTCCTGCACGGACGGCGGGCAGATGTCGAGGTACGGGTTGCCCAGCAGCATCGGGTCCCGGTCGGGGATCTCGACCCCGATCTCGGCGGTGAACTCGCGCAGCGAGTCGAGCACGAACAGGGCCGCGTCGGCGGTCCACATCCGGCCGAACCCGTGGCACAGCGCGGGGACGCCCTTGGCCTTGGCCGCCAGTCCGGCGCCGGGGTTGCCCAGCTCGTGCACGACGAGGTCGGGCCGCCACCGCTCGACGACGGGCGCGACGTCGGCGTGGAACCGCCGGGGCAGGGTGGAACCGAACACCTCGGCGAGTAGCTGCGGCTCCGCCTGCGCCTGCTGCGGCGTGCCGTGCTTCTCCAGCACCGCGGCGAACGCCTGGCGCATGTCGATGCCGGCTTCGAGGTACTCGATGCCCAGCCGCCCGATGGCGTCGGCGAAGCCGGTGGTGGCGAAGGCGACGTCGTGGCCGTGCTCGCGCGCGGCGATCGCCAGGGGGAGCAACGGGTAGGTGTGTCCGTGCGAGCCGAGGCTCGAAAAGAGGATTCTCACCGGTTCGATCATAACCAGATTTTCGCCGGCCGGTGAATTCCTACTTCGCCTGGCGTCGCCCGACGACCCAGCCGAGCAAAGGCTCGTCCAGCGACCCGCCGGGCACCACGTGTGCCAGCCCGGCCAGCGCCCCGGCCAACGTCGGCGGCGCGTCCTTCCGGTGTGCGGCGACAAAGTCTTCGGCGCCGCCGCCCAAGGTCAGGAAGAACAGCATCTGCCGCCACGCGAACGCGACGTTCTTGGCCGTCCGCGGGTTGTCCTGGATCCGGCCGGCCAGTCGCGCCGCCGTGCCGAACGCCCGTTCCGCCAGCGCCGCCCAGTCCGCCTCGACGCCCGCCCGCACCAGCGTGGCCAGGTTGTGCGTGGTCAGGATCTGGGCCTGCTCGATGACCATCCCGCTGGCCGCGACGCTCCGACCCGGATCGGCCACCCGCCGGCACCAGGCGGCGAACGTGTCGCGGTCGGCGGCTGCGGAGTAGTCCAGGCCGTAGTACCGCGCGTAGAGGCTGCCGGCGAGCAGGTCGCCCGCGATCCGGGCCGCCGCGGCGAACTTCGGTGTGAACGACCCCATGAAGATGTCCGCGGCGAGGTCCTCCACCCACGGCAGGTCCGGGGCCAGCGCGGCGAACTCGCGCACGAGCTGGTTCGGCAGGACGGTGCCCGGGAACCCGTCCAGCGCCAACTCGCCCAGCCGCCGCACGGTGCCGTGCGCCGGCACGTCGGCGCGGTACCGGGCGAGGGCCCGCACCCACGGCAGTTCGTCGACCGTCACCTGGTGCTCGAAGTTCAACAGCAGCAACGACCGCCGCCGCCGGAACGCCACGTGGACGGCCGCCACCAGCGCCCGCAGCGGACCCTCGGGGTAGGCGCGGGCGATCGTCTCGGCCGCGATCGGCGGCACCAGCCGGGCCAGCACCTCGGCGGAGGGCACGACCCCGGCGTCGACCAGGTCCTCCACCGTCCCGGCGAGCGCCCGCCGCACGATCCGCGCCAGGGCGCGGGGGATCGGCGTGCCCAGGGGGATGCCGGGCACGTCCTCGTGCACGGGCACGAGCAGCGCCTCGACGTCCGGCACGCCCTCGTCGGCCGGCAGCGCCGCCGCGCGCCGCACCAGCAGCCGGGCCAGGTCGTGGAACGTGGGCAACGCGGCCTGGGCGGACTGCCCGGCGCGCAGCGCGGTGTGCTCCGGCGAACCCGGGCGCCCACGACGGGCCACCATCGCCGCGACGGTGTGCTCCAGCAGCCGCCGGTCCCGCGGCCCGATCGCCTCGCGCCGCACCAACGCGGCCGTGCAGCGGAGCAGGATCGCGAGGTTGTGCCGGGGGTTGCGGTGCTTGGTGGTGAGCGTGTGGGCGGCGGACAGCTCCGCGTACCGAGCCACCAGCGCCTCCGCCCGCGCCCGCCACGCCGCGTCGATCCGCGCGCCGACCGGGCCGCCCTCGGTGGAGTCCGGCCGCGCCGCCTGCCGGGCCGCCTCGGTCCGCGCGCTGACCTGGCCGCTCTCGGGTGAGTCCGGCCACGCTGCCCGCGACGCCGCGTCGGTCTGCGTGTCGGCCTGGCCGCTCTCGGGTGAGTCCGGCCGCGCCGCCCGCGAGGCCGCGTCGGTCTGCGTGTCGGCCCGGCCGCGCTCGGCGGAGTCCGGCCACGCCGCGTCGGTCCCAGCGCCGGCCCGGCCGTCCTCGGCGGAGTCCAGCCACAGGGCTAGCAGGTCGTCGGCGAACGGGTTCCACACCGTCAGCGCCTCGTTCATGGCCGCGACCCGCGGGTTGGGCGTTCGCCCCGCCAGCGCCGCGCTCGCCTCGCCCGCCGTCTCCCGCCACAGCAGCCCGCTCGGCGGCGTGGCGGCCGGTGTCGGCACGAATCGCAGTCGTCGGGCGAACGGCGCGATCTCGTGCAGCAGCGCCTCGGCGGCGTCGAAGTCCTCCTCGCGCACCAGCCACGCCAGCACCAGCAGCGCGGCCTCCTCGGGCACCTCCACGCGGTACTCGCCGCTGTCCAGCAACGCGCACAACCCGGCCCGTCCCGCCGGCGAGAGGGCGTGCACGAAGTCCACGAGCCGGTCGGTCTCGTGCGGTAGCAGCGGCCCGCCGGCGGCGGCCCGGCCGGTCGCGAAGCCGCCGCGGACCACCTCCGGGGTGACCCACGCGGGCAGGTCCGCCACCGGGGTGCGCGAGCCGATCCGCAGGGTGCCGTCGTCCATGCCGCCCAGCACGTCGAACCACCGCCGCACCCGCTCCTCGGCGCGTTCGCGGGTCGCGGCGTCGGAGTGGGTGGTCGCGGTGGTGAAGGCGTCCGCCAGGCGTCCCGAGGGGTATCCGTGCTGTTCCATTGCCGGCGTGGCGGGTTCCGCCCCCGCGCCCTCCGGGTCCGAAGCCCGGTGCTCTGACTTGCTGAGCTACACGCCGTTGGTGCCGCGCAACGGTAGCTCAGCGATCACCCGGTGAGCCGGCGATTTCGCCGCGCACGGTCGCCGTGGCCTCGATGCTGGCGAGCAGGAAACGGGCGATGGTCGCCTTCTCCTCGTCGCTGAACGCCTCCCACGCCGCCGTGTACGCGCTGTTGAGCGGGGCGAAGAAGCGGCGGCCCAGGTCCAGGGCCTTGTCGTTGACGCGTAGCTCGACCTTGCGGCGGTCGGTGGTGCTGCGGGCGCGTTCCACGTGGCCGGAGGACTCCAGGCGGTCCAGGACGGAGGTGGTCGCGGAGGCGCTCAGGTGCATGGCGCCGGCCAGGCGGCCGGGGGACAGGGGTGTGCCGCGGCGGTCCGCGTCCATGATCAGGACCAGCGCGTTCATGTCGGTGCGGTGCAGGCCGTGCCACTCGCCGAACAAGCCGACGAAGTGGTCCGACTCCACGACCAGCTGTCGCAGGAGCCGCACCAGGGTCGAGTTGTCGGCCATCCGCCCTCCGGTTAGCATTTCGACCATCGAACTATTCGACGATCGAATCATCTTGTCTGCCGGAGGTCATTCTCCCGTGCGCGCCCGCTGGGTCGTCCCCGCCCTGATCGCCGTCGCCTGGCTGGCCCTGGGCGGCTTCTCCGGCCCGTTCACCGGCAAGCTGAGCCAGGTCGCCGTCAACGACAGCACCGCCTTCCTGCCTGCCTCCGCCGAGGCCACCGAGGTGGCCGAGCGGGTCAAGGCGTTCGGCGACCAGGGCAGCCTGCCCGCCATCGTCGTCGCCGAACGGCAGTCCGGCATGACGGACGCCGACCGCGCCTACCTGGAGGGCGTCGACTACCCCGGCAAGGCGTCCCCGGTCATCCCGTCCCGCCAGGACGACCAGGCCGCCCAGGTCGTCGTGGCCATCGACGCCGTCGAACCCGCCGACGCGGTGGAGCAGCTGCGGACCGCGCTGGACAGCCCGCCGGACGGGTTGACCGTCCTGGTCACCGGGCCGGCCGCGCAGATCGCGGACCTCAAGGAGGCGTTCGGCGGCATCGACGGGCTGCTCCTGCTCGTGGCCGGGGCCGTGGTCGCGGTGATCCTGGTGCTGGTCTACCGGAGTCCGCTGCTGCCGCTGGTGGTGCTGCTGTCCGGCGTGATGGCGCTGGGTGTCGCGAGCCTGGCCGTGTACCTGTTGGCGGACAACGGGGTCCTCGACCTCAACGGGCAGAGCCAAGGCATCCTGTTCATCCTCGTGTTCGGTGCGGCCACGGACTACGCGCTGCTGCTGGTCTCCCGGTACCGCGAGCAGTTGCGCGACACCGAGGACCGGTACGCCGCCATGCGCACGGCGTGGCGGGCGACCATCGAACCCATCGCGGCCTCCGCGGGCACCGTCGTGCTCGGCGTGCTGTGCCTGCTGTTCAGCGACCTCAACTCCAACAAGGGCCTGGGTCCGGTGGCCGCGATCGGCATCGGCGCGGCGCTGCTGGCCTCTGTCACCTTCCTGCCCGCGGTCCTGGTGCTGCTCGGCCGGGCCGCGTTCTGGCCGCGCCGACCCACCCACGGCTCGCCGCACCCGGAGTCGGGTGGGCTGTGGGCGCGGGTCGCGGCGCTGGTGTCCGCCCGGCCCCGGCTGACCTGGGTGGTCACGACCCTGGTGCTGCTGGTCGGGGTGGCGTTCGTGCCGCAGCTCAAGGCGTCCGGGACGGCGCAGTCGGACGTGTTCCTCACCGACGTGGAGTCCGTGGCGGGGCAGGAGGTGCTGTCCCGGCACTTCCCGGGCGGCAGCGGGTCGCCCGCGATCGTCCTGGCCCGCTCGGGAAGTGCCGCTCAGGTCGCCGCCGCGGCGAAGGTGGACGGGGTGTCCACTGTGGAGCAACGCGGCGAGGCGGAAGGGTTGGTCCGGCTGGACGTCGTGTTGACCGACCCCGCCGACTCCGAGGCCGCGCTGGCGACCGTGCAGCGGGTGCGCGAGGCCGTGCGGCAGGTGCCCGGCGCGGAGGCGAAGGTGGGTGGCCCGACGGCGACCCAGCTCGACACGCGGGACACCTCCGAGCGGGACCGGTTGGTCATCATCCCGATCGTGTTGCTGGTGATTTTCCTTGTGCTGGCGGCGTTGTTGCGGTCGTTGTTGGCGCCGCTGCTGCTCATCGCCACGGTCGTGCTGTCCTTCGGCGCCACGATGGGTGTCGCGGCCTTGGTGTTCAACAACGTGTTCGACTTCCCCGGCGCGGACCCGGTGGTCCCGTTGTTCGGGTTCGTCTTCCTGGTGGCACTGGGGATCGACTACAACATCTTCCTGATGACCCGGGTGCGCGAGGAGACGCGGTCGCTCGGGGCGCGGGAGGGCGTGCTGCGCGGGCTGACCATCACCGGTGGGGTGATCACCTCGGCGGGTGTCGTGCTGGCGGCGACGTTCGCGGCGCTGGCCGTGCTGCCGATCCTGTTCCTGGCCCAGATCGCGTTCATCGTGGCCTTCGGCGTGTTGCTGGACACGATCATCGTGCGCTCCCTGCTGGTGCCGGCGCTCGCGGTGGACGTCGGCCGGCGCATCTGGTGGCCGTCACGCATTTCCCGACCGGATTAACGCGTTACCGCTGGAGATCACCGTTTCGAGTGGACTTGACGCCTGCCGAGCCTGGTCGGGGTCGCGTTCGCCGTGCCGTTCCCGCCGCCCGTTCCTAAGGTCCGCTCGTGCCCGGTTCCACGCCGGGCACGGGTACGACCGGGCGGCCGGGCGCCACGCTCCGTCCACCGCGCCACCCGGAGACGAGTCTCCTCACGGAAGGTCAAGCCGTGGGACGGAGGAGCGGCCGTCCGGTGTGGACGGTCCGGTGCGGCGCAGCGGTGCGGCGACGTTCATGTTTGCTCACGGAGGCACCCCCCAGAGCGGCACCACCACCATCCTCGGCCGGGCAGCGCTGCTGACCGCTGCCACGGCCTGCCTGATCGGCCTCGGCGGCGGTGTCGCGGCGGCGCAGGACGGCTTGGACTGGGACGCCGTGGCACGCTGCGAGTCCGGCGGGAACTGGTCGATCAACACCGGCAACGGTTACTACGGCGGCCTTCAATTCACCCCGGGCACGTGGGCGGCCAACGGCGGCACCGGAATGCCGCACAACGCCACACGTGAAGAACAGATCAGGGTGGCGGAGAACGTCCTCCGCACCCAGGGAGCCGGCGCGTGGCCCACGTGCGCGGGCCGCCGAAGCAGCCCCGTGCGCTCGACCCCGCCGAGCAGCCGCGTCCGCACCACGGTTCCCGCGGTGCGCGTCGCACCCGTCGCACCAGCCCGTCCACCGTCCACCGACAACCCGGCCGGCGACTACACGATCCAGGAGGGCGACACCCTCGCGTCGATCGCGCAGGCGGCCGGTATCGACGGGGGTTGGGAGGCCCTGGTCGCCATGAACCCCGGCCACCTGACCAACCCCGACCTGATCCTCCCCGGTCACCGCATCGTGACGAAGTCCGCCTCCGGGGAGAAGGCCCGCAACCTCCGCATCCGCTGACGACCCCTCACGCCGGCCGCCCGGGAGAACGTCCCGGGCGGCTCGGCCGGGTGTAGCGGCCGGGGCTGGTGCCCACCAGGCGCTTGAAGTGGCGGGTCAGGTGCGATTGGTCGTAGAACCCCGCCCTGGTGGCCACTTCCGCCGGCGGCAGGCCGGACAGCAGCAGGCGTCGGGCCAGGTCCACGCGGCGGCCGGTCAGGTACTGGTGCGGCGGGATGCCGTACTCGCGGCTGAAGCACCGGACCAGGTGCGTCGGGTGCGCGCCGAGCAGGGTGGCGGCGGTGTCGAGCGACAGTCCGGAGTGGACGTTCGCGTCCAGCAGGTCGCGCAGGTCCTTGGCCAGTCCCGGGTCGCGGACCGGGGTCTGCGGTGCGGTGCGGCGCAGGTGGTGGGTCAGGCGCTCGACCACGAGGGCGAGGCGGCTGTCGGCGGCCAGGTGCTCGCCCGGCTGGGCCAGGGTGTGGTGCAGCTGGTGGATGCGGTGGCGCAGCAGCGGATCGGGCAGGGCCGGCTGGTCCACCGCGCGACCGGTGAGGTCGGGGTCCAGCAGACCGGTGTCCAGGTACAGGACGCGCTTGCGGAAGCCGTGCGGGGTGGCCGAGCGGCCGTCGTGGGGGACGTGCGGGGGCAGCAGGGTCACGTGGGAGCGGATGGCGCCGTGCTCGTGGTGGTCCAGCTCGAACTGGACGGTGCCCTCGTCGATCAGCAGCAGGGTCCACGTGTCGTGCGTGTGCATGGGGTAGGTGTGGTCCGGGAAGTGCGCGTGGAACACCTCGGACACGCCTGTCACCGCAGGTCGCCACGCCCGGATCGTCCCCGACACGCCTCTCAAGGTACCCGTGTCAGGAACGTACAAGACGCGGTGGCGGGCTCGGGCCGACGCTGGGTGAGTGGAAGAACCTGTTCGATTCGACACCAAGATCGCCGTGCTGCTCCGGGACGACCTGGAGGCCTGGCAGGGGTTGAACGTGTGCGCGTTCCTGAGCGGGGCGCTGGCCGCCGGGTCGCTGGAGTTGCTGGGCGAGCCGTACGCCGACGCCGACGGCACCCCCTACCTCCCGATGTTCCGGCAGCCGGTGGTGGTGCTCGCCGGCTCGAAGGAAGTCCTGACCGCCGCGCACGCGCGTGCGGTGGGACGGGAGCTGCCGATCGCCGTGTTCACCTCCGACCTGTTCGCCACCGGCAACGACCGGGACAACCGGGCGGCGGTCCGGGCCGTGCCGCGTGACCGGCTGGACCTGGTCGGGCTGGCGGTGCACGCGGGCCGCAACGTGGTCGACAAGGTCCTCAAGGGTGCGCGCATGCACCCGTGAGTCAGGCCGTCATCCGGGCCAGCAGCAGTTCGGCCAGGGCCTGGGCGCCGGCGCAGGTGTCGACGCCCGGGTTCCCCTGCCGCAGCGAGACCTGGAGGACGGGGCGGTCGTCGGTGTCGTCCGCGGGCCGGTGCAGGGCCACCCGCAGCACGCACTTGCCCTCCTCGGACAGGCGGCGGGCCGGGCGGCCCGCGACCTCGCCCCGTTCCGGCCCGCCCCACCACGCCATGACGCCCCGGTCGAGGATGAGTTGTTCCCACTGGCGACCGCGGTCGTCCTTGCCGTCGCCGACCTGCCACGTGCACCGGTCCGGGCCCGAGCTGGTCGTCGTGCGGGCGTGGGGCACGCGGGCGGTGGTGACGATCTCCTGCTCGGTCAGCAGCGCGCAGGGGTCGCCCTCGGGGAACCGGAGCGGTGGATCGACCGCCAGTTCAGCGGGATCGATCTTCCCGTGCGGTTCCGGCACCTCGGTCCACCCGGACGCGGCGGTCTTGGGTGGCGGAGTGGGTGACGGGGTCGGGGCGGAGGTGCAAGCCGCCAGGAGGCCGACGGCCGCCAGCGCGGCGAGGACGTGCCGGATCACGCGTGGATGGTAGGCGGCGGGCGGTGGCCGCGCGGGCGTTTCGCGCGGTTGCTACGCGGTGGTGAGCGGCGCGTCCCACTCGATGCGGTGGTCGAACTGCCAGGCGAACTTCGACGGCTTGACGAACTTCATCGCCACCGGCATGAGCAGGTCGCGCAGCACGCGGGCGACCGGTCCGGCGGCCTTGTCCTGGTTGGTGCGCGCGGCCATCTTGATGATGCGTTCCACGCGGTCGCGGCGCAGCCGCTCGTACGCGGCGAACGCCTCGGGGTGCGGCAGGTCGCGCAGGCACCGGGCCAGCTCGACCGCGCTCTCCACGGCCAGCGACGCGCCCTGGCCCGAGCTCGGGGACGTGGGGTGCGCCGCGTCGCCGATCAGCACCATCCGACCCCGGCTCCACGTCGGCACGGACGGGATGTCCTCCAGCGGCCCGGTGATCACCAGGTCCTCCGGCGACGTCCGCGCGAACATCGGCAGCGCCGGCACCCGGTCGTCGGCGAACACCTCCCGGAACCGCCGCAACCACTCCGCCGCGCCCACCGCCCGCGCCTCGGCGACGCTCATCGGCGTCTTGCTGGGCAGGTTGACGAACCACCCGCCGGACGAGTCGTCCATGACCTGGTAGCCGAAGAACGCCCGCTTGCCGAACGCGAGGTACATGCGCCCGTCGGTGGACGGCAGCCCGGTGTCCGCCACCTGCGCCCCGAACCCGAGCAGACCCGCGTACCGGGGCTTCGGTGCGCCCGGGTCGATCAGCCCGCGCACGGTGGACCGGATGCCGTCCGCGCCCACCAGCAGGTCCCCGCGCACCGACGACCCGTCCGCGAACCGCGCCACCACCCCGTCGTCGGACGAGGTCGCGTCCACCAGCCGCTTGCCCAGCTCGAAGACCACCCCGCGCGCCTCCGCCGCCTCGCGCAGCACCCGGTACAGCTGGTCGCGCCACACCATGAGCTGCGGCGGGTCGGTGGCGAACGCGCCCAGCGTCTTGCCCGTCCAGCTCTGCATGGCCATCGACGTGATCGGGGTGCCGATGGCCCGCACGGCCTCGTCCACGCCCACCACGCTCAACGCCTGCAACCCGTTGGGCGCGAAGCCCAAGCCGCCGCCGACACCTTCCGCGGTGCGGGGGTAGGCCTCGTAGACGGTCGCGTCGAACCCTGCCTGCCGCAGTGCCAACGCGGCCACCGGGCCGCCGATGCCACCGCCGATCACCAGCACGTTCATGTCCCCTCCAGGTTCTGGTGGAAACCGGCCCACATGGGTCCCCAGCCGGTCTCCGGGTCCTCGATCCGGTCGATGAAGCCCTCGACGAACGCCACCTCGGCGTCCAGCAGGGCGATCCGGTACTCCTCTTCGACCAGGAAGAGCGGGTGCACGTCGGCGGCCTCGTCCAGCAGCCCCCGGATCTCCGCGCGCTGCTCGGCGAGCCGGGTCAACCGGTCGCGCAGCAGCGTCACCACCTCGTCCGGCGGCAGCGCCCCGATCAGCGACAACGCGGCCACGAAGTGCGGGTACTCGTGGCGCGGCTCGGCGACCAGGTCCCGCAGCCAGTCGCGCAGCTCGGTCCGGCCTTCGGGCGTGAGCGCGTAGACGGTCCGCTCGGGCCGCTGGCTGTCGCGCACGGTCTCCCGCGGGGCGATGAACCCGGCCTTCTCGAGCTGCCCGACGACCATGTAGAGCGAGCCGTGGGTGAACTTGATGCTGCGGTCGTCGTGGTGCTCGCGCAGCATGCGGCTCAGCTCGTAGGGGTGTGCGGGCTGCCTGACCAGGTAGCTCAGCACGGCCAGGGCCAGCAGGTTGCCGACCTTGCGCTTGCTCGCCATCCGTCCTCCTGTAGTCAGGACCAACTATCCAGCTTTGACTAGTCAGTGTCAACTATTCATCGCCGGTCGAGGTTCGGCGACCGCGTTTGGCCTGATCAGCGCAAAATCGCCGGTGCCCTTGCCCCCGTTCGGGCGGGTCGCCCAAGCTGCGGTCCCCGACGAAAGCGAGGCGCCCGTGCAGCAGACCAGCGCACTCGAACAGCTCCTGTGGGACGTCTACGGCCACGTCCGCGACGGCGGCGCGCCCATCACCGAGGGGTTCGCGAGCCTGGCCGAGGTCGAGTACCTCGCCGACCTCGCGCGCACCGGCGGCGCCCGGACCATCGCCGAGATCGGGTTCAACATCGGGTTCTCCAGCATCGCGTTCCTGGAGAGCGCGCCCGACACCCGCGTGGTGTCCTTCGAGCTGGACCAGCGGCGCTCGGTCGCGCTGGCCAAGGAGTTCGTGGACGTCCGCTACCCCGGGCGGCACGAGCTGGTCGTCGGCGACTCCACGACCACCGTGCCCGCGTACGGCGGGGCGCGGCCGGATCTGGTGTTCGTCGACGGCGGGCACACGTTCGAGATCGCCTACGCCGACATCGTCAACGCCCGCCGCCTGGCCCGGCCGGGCGCGGTGGTGGTCGTGGACGACGTGATCCCCTGGTACCCGTGGGGCGTCGGCCCGCACCGGGCGTGGACGGCGGCGGTGGAGGAGGGGCTGGTGGAGCCCGTCGAGTACCACGTGGACGGACGCCGGGTCGACGAGGTCGCCGAACCGGGCGACCGGGCCTGGGCGACGGGCCGGTTCACGACCTGATCCGGGTGTGGCGACCGGCCTGGTCCGGGTGTGGGCGACCGGTCGGTTCAGGGGCGGTCCGGGTGCCCCGGCCGCCGGAGTGGGGGTCGGTAGGGGTTACCCGCCGCCGTGGCCGCGATGCAGGGTGGGAAGTCGCGGAGCGAAAGGCGTCCAATGAGCATCTCCGAGATGGACTTCCGGCCCGCCGTCCGGCCGACCCCGCCGGCGCGGTCCATGCGGTCGCTGCGGGACCGCCGGGACGAGGCCACCAGCCGCGTCGCCCTGGGCAGCCGGGACGCCGTGGCGCGGCAGCACGGGCTGGGCAAGCGGACCGCGCGGGAGCGGCTGGACCTGCTGCTGGACGAGGGGTCGTTCGTCGAGGTCGAGATGTTCCGGCGGGGCACGACCGGCGCGCACACCGACGGCGTCGTCGCCGGCTCCGGGACCGTCGACGGGCGACGGATCTTCGTCTACGCACAGGACTTCACCATCGCCGGCGGGTCGCTGGGCGCGGCGCACGCGGAGAAGATCCACAAGGTGATGGACCTGGCCCTGTCCACCGGGTCGCCGATCGTGTCCATCAACGACAGCGGCGGGGCGCGCATCCAAGAGGGTGTCATGGCGCTGCACGGCTACGGCGGCATCTTCCGCCGGCAGGTCGAGGCGTCCGGGATCGTCCCGCAGATCGCCGTGGTGCTGGGGCCGTGCGCGGGTGGTGCGGCCTACTCGCCGGCGTTGGCGGACTTCACGTTCATGGTGCGCGACACCGCGCAGATGTACCTGACGGGGCCGGACGTCGTCCGAGCGGTGAGCGGGGAGAGGGTCACGCACAACCAGCTCGGCGGCGCGGACGTGCACGGGTCGCTGTCCGGGGTGGCGTCGTTCGTGCACGACGACGAGGAGAGCTGCCTCGCGGACGTGCGCTACCTGCTGTCCTTGTTGCCCGCCAACAACATGGAGCCGCCGCCGGCGTGCCCGCACCCGGCGGGGGACGACCTGCGGCCGGCGTTGCCGGAGCTGGTGCCGGTGGAGCCCAACCGGCCCTACGACATCCGGGGCGTCATCGCGGAAGTGGTGGACGACGGGGACTTCCTGGAGGTCCACGAGGACTGGGCGGGCAACGTGGTGTGCGCGTTGGCGCGGCTGGGCGGCGAGGTCGTCGGCGTGGTGGGCAACCAGCCGTTGGTGCTGGCTGGGGTGCTGGACACGGCGGCGTCGCAGAAGGCGGCCCGCTTCGTGCGGTTCTGCGATGCGTTCGGCATCCCGCTGGTGACGCTGGTGGACGTGCCCGGGTTCCTGCCGGGCACCGACCAGGAGTACGGCGGGGCGATCCGGCACGGCGCGAAGTTGCTGTACGCGTACTGCGAGGCGTCCGTGCCGCGCGTGCAGGTGATCCTGCGGAAGGCCTACGGCGGCGCGTATATCGTGATGGACTCGCGGTCCATCGGCTGCGACCTGTCGCTGGCCTGGCCCACCAACGAGATCGCGGTCATGGGCGCGGAGGCGGCGGTGAACGTCGTCCACCGCAAGGAGCTGGCCGCCGCCGCCGACCCGGACGAGCTGCGGGCAGCGCTCATCGCGGCCTACTCGGAGGAGCTGGTCCACCCGTACTACGCGGCCGAGCGCGGCTTGGTGGACGACGTGATCGACCCGGCCCAGACCCGCGCCGCCGTGCTGCGCGGCCTGGCCATGCTGCGCGACAAGCGCCGCCGCCCGCCCGCCAGGAAGCACGGGAACGTCCCCCTGTGATGTGATGCTCGCATGGATTGGGAGCAGCGGGTCGCACAGGTGTGGGCGAGGCTGGACGAACTGTCCGAAGAGGACTTCCGCGCGGAGGTCGAGGCGATGGCCGCCGACCTGCCCCCGGCGGTGGGCGTCTTCGAACGCGCGGCGGCCTACGACTCGACCGGCCACCCCGACCGCGCCGTGCCGCTGTACCGGGAGGCCCTGGACCTGGGCCTGACCGGCGAACGACGGCGACGCGCGGTGATCCAGATGGCCAGTTCCCTGCGCAACCTGGGCCAACCGGAGATCGCCGTCGAACTGCTGACCGCCGAGCAGGCT
Source organism: Saccharothrix sp. CCNWYY140 (assembly GCF_037401995.1). Taxonomy (NCBI): domain Bacteria; kingdom Bacillati; phylum Actinomycetota; class Actinomycetes; order Pseudonocardiales; family Pseudonocardiaceae; genus Saccharothrix; species Saccharothrix sp. CCNWYY140. The sequence goes on along the minus strand of NZ_JBBEGC010000042.1, from coordinate 3,443 downwards.
GCCGGCTCCGACCACTTGGATGACGCGGTGCGGGCGTTCCTGGCGCTGGCGTTGACCGACGTGGGGCGGGAGCGGGAGGCGGTGTCCTTGGCACTGGGCGCACTCGCCCCGCACCTACCGCGGTACCAGCGTTCCCTGGCCAACTACGCGCGCCTGCTCACCGAGTAGGCCAGCACGGCGCACGCGAAGATCGGCCGACACCCGAGCTACGACCGCGAGTAGGCCCACGCGTCCACGGTCGACTCGGACCGGCGAACCCTCGTGCGGGTGGACGAGCCGGAGATGGTCCGACTCGTCCACGTCCACGATCACAACGGCTAGAACGGCTGGTTCGCGAAGCCCTTGCGGGCGGCGGCGGAGAGGAAGGACTGCCAGACCGACGTGGTCGTGTGCGGGTCGCCGGTGATGCCCAGGCGGGACTTGGCGGTGTTGAAGGCGTTCTGGGTGTTGGTGCCCCAGATGCCGTCCACCACCAGGCCCGAGCTCATGAAGTTGTTGCACAGGGACTGCACGAACCTCGTGTCCGACTCCGAGCTCTTCACGCACCGCACCGGCAGGCCGCCGAAGTCGGAGTGGATGTGGTCGGCGTGGTCGGCGTTGTACCAGCCGTCCAGCACGTAGCGGAAGCGCCTGCGGCACACCGCGTCCACCGCCAGGTAGCGCCGGCGGACCGCCAGGGTGCCCGACGCGTGGTCGCGGTCGAGCGGGGCGGAGACCTGGCCGCCCGACCAGCGGACGTAGTCCAGGTCCATCGCCGTGCCCGCGCCGTGCTGGCCCGGCTTGTTGACGTAGAACCCGGCCGACACCAGGTACGTGATGCTGCCGTAGGCCGACGACAGCGACCGCAGGTCGCGGATCCACAGCACGAGGCTGTCGTAGAACCCCTGCGTGGCCTGCCAGTTGCGCAAGGTCGTGTCGCCGCGCGAGGACCGCCAGTAGTAGACCGGGGTGCCGTCGATCCGGCTGAACGTGATCACCAGTGGGCTCCCTCAGATCGCGGTGGTCAGGAGACGGCCGCCGGACAGCCACGCGGAGCGCGCGCCGGTCACGCCGAGGGCCTTGGCGTCGGCGGGCACGGGCGCCGGTCCCGAGGTCCCGCCGACGACGCCGGTCAGCGGCGTCGACCCGGCGATCTCGTTGCCGAACCACCGCACGACACCGGACGCGGACACCAGGCCGCGCACGGCGACCCCGTCGACCCGCGGCAACTCGTGCCACGCCACGCCGTCCGACGAGGCGTGCACGCGCGTGCCGGTGGAGTCCACGGCCGCGCACACGAACCCGTCCGGGGTCGTGGCGAGCGCGGACGCGAGCAGCCCGTCGCCCAGGCCGCGCACCGGCACGGTGGACCAGCCCGAAGCCGTGCGCCGAACGGCCACCCGCACCTCGGGCGCCCGCTCGTGCCGCACCACGGCCCCCAGCGCGAGGGCGCCGGTGATCGCGGTGAACTCGGACCGCGTGCCGTGCAGGCGACGAGCTTCCCGCCAGGTCACGCCGTCGGTGGAGGTCCACAGCGCGGCTACCGGGTCACCGGCCAGCGACCCGGCCGCGATCAGTTGGGAGCCGTCGTCGGAGAGGTCGACCAGGTCGGCGCTCTCCAGTCCGGTGGTGATGCGCACCGAACCGTTGTCGCTGATCAAGGACCAGCGGCCGTCGATGCGTGCCAGGGTCACGGGGGTTCCGCCGAGTGACGCCACACCGATGACGGTGAAGGTCGGTGGTGCGGCGGCGTTGGCGGTCCCGACGGACGTGGCGGCGACCGCGGTCACGGCGGCGCCGAGCACGAAAGTGCGTCGATCGAGCACGTCAGCTCCTTTCGGAGGCAGGGGGATTCTGACGTGGTACCTAAGCTGTTGGTACTTTTCCGACGCAGTATGTAATCACGCACGCACGCCCGGCAATACCCCTAACAGGCGGCGCTAGGATGAACAGCGTTCGCGACTGGCGTGCCGAGGGTGGGATCGACCACCGGGGAGCGAAGAGCCGACGAGCACCGCGCGCCTGGGTGCCCGGCACTCGCTGGAGGCTGCCGTGCACGACCCCGCCATCCCCGCACTCACCCAGGCCGACCCCGAGGTCGCCGGCCTGGTGCAGGCCGAGGCCCGTCGCCAGTTCGAGAAGATCCGCCTGATCGCTTCCGAGAACTACGTCTCCCGGGCGGTCCTGGAGGCCACCGGCACGGTCCTGACCAACAAGTACTCCGAGGGCTACGCCGGCCGCCGGTACTACGAGGGCCAGCAGGTCGTCGACCCGGTCGAGACCCTGGCCGTGGAACGCGCCAAGTCCGTGTTCGGCGTAGAGCACGCCAACGTGCAGCCCTACTCCGGTTCACCCGCGAACTTGGCCGTGTACATGGCCTTCCTGGAGCCCGGCGACACCGTCATGGGCCTCGCACTGCCCTCCGGCGGCCACCTGACCCACGGCTGGGGCGTGTCGGCGACCGGCAAGTGGTTCCGCAGCGTCCAGTACGGGGTCCGCAAGGAAACCGGCCGGGTGGACCTGGACGAGGCCCGCGACCTGGCCCGCAAGGAACGCCCGAAGGTCATCTTCTGCGGCGGCACGGCCATCCCCAGGACCATCGACTTCCCGGCCTTCGCCGAGATCGCCCGTGAGATCGACGCGGTCCTGGTGGCCGACATCGCCCACATCGCCGGCTTGGTCGCCGGCGGCGCCCACCCGTCCCCGGTGGGCTACGCCCAGGTCATCACCACGACCACCCACAAGACCCTGCGCGGCCCGCGCGGCGCGATGATCCTGTCGGACGCGTCTCACGCCAAGGCTGTCGACAAGGCGGTGTTCCCGGGCTTGCAAGGTGGGCCGCACAACCACACCACGGCTGCCATCGCGGTGGCCTTGGGGGAGGCCGCGACGCCGGAGTTCAAGACGTATGCGCATGATGTCGTGGCCAATGCGAAGGCGCTCGCGTCGGCTTTGACCCAGCGCGGCTTTGACCTGGTTTCGGGTGGTACTGACAACCACTTGATCCTGGTCGACTTGACGAACAAGGCCATCGCGGGGAAGCCTGCGGCCAAGGCGTTGGACCGGGCGGGTATCGAAGCCAACTACAACACCGTGCCGTTTGATCCGCGTAAGCCGTTTGATCCGTCGGGTGTTCGGTTGGGGACTGCGGCTATTACGACTCGGGGGTTGACGCCGGATCACATGCCTCAGGTGGCGGCTTGGATTGATGCGGCGGTGCAGGCGGTGGGGGATGAGGAGACGTTGGACCGCATTGCGGCTGAGGTGGCGGAATTGATGGCGGCTTACCCGATGCCGGGCTGGGCAGCGCCGACCAACTGATATTCCGCAAGTCGGCCAACTTTCCAGCGCGCACGCCGAGGCCCTTCGGCGCGCGCAGCGCGGTTGTTCGCGCGCGGAGCGCGCGGTAGGTGTTACCTACAAGTGGAGGGCCTCGGTTCCCCCACCGTATGGCCTGCCCGAAG